>JAHHLF010000112.1 GCA_018679315.1 Bacteroidia bacterium
GTAATGGTATTATCCAGGCCTTTAATACCGTGTCCCTGACCTTCGAATTTTATTAACTCAACATTCTTATTGTACTTAGCTAAGCTATCGGCCATGCGCTCGCTTCCAGCAATAGGTACTCTGTTATCGTTCGTACCATGCGTCAGGAGTAAATGTCCTTTCATTTTGTCGGCATGATATAATGGGGAACGATCATTTAGTTTCTCGGCTTCTGTTTTCGGATCCCCGGCTTCCAGGGTAACCCAATCGGGGATATTACAATTCTCATAAAAATGGATGATATCACTAAACCCGGCATGACTGATACCAAATCCCCAATCAAATTCGGCGATATTGCCGTTTACTTCGCCCGGAAAGGTAAGTGATCGCATTGTAGCATATCCACCATGGCTTCCTCCAAAAACACCAATGCGTTCAGGTGGGATATTCAATTTCTCTGAAATATACTTAGCAGCATAAAAAACGTCTATGATCTCATTGCCACCGAGATCTTTATCGTTGAGAGCAGTAAATTCTTTCCCAAATCCACTACTACCTCGAGGAGATGGGCTAAGCACATAAATACCAGCATTGGCCAGGATCTGGTAACGCGTACTGAAATTGTTTCCACCTCCGTAAAAGGACTGGATCATGACAACCCTGTCTTTTTCTTGCAAAAGTTCTTTGGGTTCATATAAGTAAGCATGCAGCTGCCGGGCTTCGCCTGTGGCAGGGTCAATATCGAAGGTAGGGTAGGTGATCCTGCTTACATTCGATTGATAGACCTTATCCTTAAGCTCTCCGGGTACATCTATTTTAGTACTGAAATTGATCTTTTCCGGACTTACCTGAATTTCATCGATCCTAAACATGGAGATATTGGAAGTAGCTGATACCAGCATTTTATCGTTTTCTGAATCGTAAACACGCAAGCCTACATCGCTTTGTTGCTGCAATACGATCTCGCCATCAGGAAGAGAGATCAAATAAACCTGGGTTTCGATAGGTGAGGAGGTGGTGGCAAACAAATATTTTTTTCCATCTAAGGTGAGTATTTCAGAAGTGCCTAGATCTGTAGTGAATTGAGTCACTTGGGTTGATTGATCCTTGGATAGATCATAGCGGTAGACATTGGAAAAACCATCTTCATTGGACTCGTATAAAAAGGTGTTCGAATCCAGCCACTCCTTATATACGCCAGGGAAGGAACGTTCTTTGTCCGCATCTGTCACAAGTTTTTGTGATCCGGTTTCAAAGTCGACATACAGCAGGTTACCATAAGTCCGGTCAGCATTTTTAACAGCTGAAATAACGACACCTTTTCGATCAGGTTGCCAGCTTGGTGAGCCCCAGGTAAAACGCATTTCAGGGGTGTCTTGAATGATCTTGGTTTCTTCCTTGGTCTTCAAGTCCAGAATTCGCAATTCACCCAGGCGTTCTTCTTTATCCCCAAGTCGGGCCACATAAGCCACCTTATCTCCCGCTTCATTCCAGCGGTAGCCAAAAATATAAGGCACATCTGTGAGTTTTTCTACCTGCCCGTTTTCAGGATTCAGCCGGGTTAAATTGATGATCTCATCATTGATCTCATCCCCGGTCCAATACAATTGATCGTCGGTTTTATTGTAGCGTATATTCCAGACATTTCGCGTGGCATAATCGATATCAGATATCTTCCGGCCTTCTCCCAGGTCCGGATTGCCATTGAGGTCGAGCTCTAATAGGTCTGTGGTCTCTCCACGTTTCATATAATAGAGTTTACCGGCCGCATATACCGGATTAAACCCACTATAAGGGAAACCTTCTACAAATGGGGTCAGGTCTATTTCACGGCCCTTGAACTGTACCACTTTGGTAGTAATATCTGAGTCCGTATCTACTTTAGATTCAGTACTTTCCCCTTTGCACTGCCACAAAAGTGGGATGGCCAATAAGACCCATATTTTATTTTTGATCATGATTGTTTTGCTAATTTTTAATTTTAATATCAGGTTCATTACGATCAGATGCTCAAGATACTAAACTAATGCTCAGGCCCTGATTTATATTTTGCGACAAATCGCCTTAGGACCTCATGGGAATACGGCGTTTTTACTCCCTTAATCTCTTTGAGCAGGGTATCGGCTTCTTCAGGAGGGAAATAACCATAATTCTTATACGCCCGGATTCGCACTATGTACTCGCCTTCATCGGCTTCCGGGTGAAATTGGGTAGCATAAATGTTGTTTTTGATCCGAAACATTTGTACCGGACAGGTGTCTGAGGTGGCTAGGAGTACAGCATTTTGCGGGAGTGTATCACAGGCCTCTTTGTGGCCTACAAAAGCACGAAAGGGGCTGGGTAATCCGGTGAGCAGATCATCCTTTCCACCGGCATCCGTAATGTGGATCATGACCGTTCCGATGGGTTCACCGTAAGCACGTGAAATTTTTGAACCCAAGTAATTGCCGAGCAGCCCATTCCCTGAACAGGCGCCCAGAAATGGGAAATCGTTAGGGATCACTTTATCGAATAAGTGATTAAAAAAGGATTCGACCTGTTTTTGTGCGTCACTTTTTTTCTCAGGTGGACAACTCACATCGAACGGACTTCCGCCAGCGATGATCGCAAAATAGTCTTCGAGATCAACATCAGGCTCTTTTCCCTGTTCCACACGAATGCGATGTACCCGGTTTTTGTCTATTTCACCTATACGCAAAATAGTCTCGAACTCACTTTCAGTAGGTTCATCTTCAGGACGCATTTGAAGAATGAGCAATTTCTTCATTCGTTTATAGGAGATATCATTATATGAGCTCTGTGTGTTCCCGGGTTCATGATCCAGGGATGGTTGGCTGCCATAGGTTTTTCAGGAAGACCCGTGGATTCGGCCGTAGCCCAGGGCATATAGACCACATATCGGTATTTAGCGCCGTCTACTTTCGAGGTCTCAGGATCGTATGAGTTTCCTTTTCCATAATAAATATGCAAGGTAGAACCCGCTTTACCCATGGAGAGCTTCCCGGATTTGGCCTCTTCTTCCCGGATATTAAAAATTTCACCCGCCGTCTTACCTTCTTCGCGTAATTCCCGGCCTCTGGCCATGAAAGGTTCCATGTCTTTGTGGTAACAGGCGGCATTAAAACCGTCGCGTTTGGGATCATCGGCCAGGCAAATAAGATCATTGTTGCCTTCTTTTAAAGTGACAAATTCTCCGGCCATATTATAGCCTATGACAGTAGCTCCTTCCCGATGCTCTTTTGGTGCTGCCATGAGTGCAGTAGCGATCAGGGCTTCATCTGTATTGATGTCGACATACGCTGCATTGGTTTCATCGGTGACTTGTTCAACCTTACTCGTATCAGCTCCTTCAGTTTCGGATTGGCTTTTTTCTGATTTGTCTTTTGTATTACAGGAAAGCAATAATCCTGATAAGATACATGTGGCTATAAAAGTTTTCATACAAGATATTTTTAGGTATTGGGTTCGGACACTTTCTTTTTTTCGATCCACCAGGCCCATAAGACAATGAGCCACATCAATAGGGCAGACCATGCAACAGCCATGGGATCTGGTGGGGGAGGGCCAAAGAAATTCATAAAATAGATCAGGAGGAGAAATCCGATTAGAATCCAAAAGGCCGTTTTTCGCTTGATACTGGATGATTTAGAATATAAGTAAACCCCCAGTCCAAAGAGAAATACTTCAAGAATGATCGCTCCTACGGGCATATTCCACAAGCCTAAGCCTACTTTCAAATCCGTAAAAGGAGAGAGAGGTAAGTCGGGTCGATGGGTAATAAAATCAAGTATCCAATGGCTAAATACCAATCCGCCGAGCAACCATGATCCTTTTTTATTTTTTGTGAAGAGGAAGTAAACCAAGCTAAATAACATACTCCAACCAATTGCCGTGAGCAAACTATGAGAATATGGATAAAATTCAAAATTAAGCGGTGTTAGTTTCGTATTACCGGGATCGATCGATAGGGTTTCAATGCCCAATAAAACAAAGATGGGCCATAAAAGATCCAGGAACTGAACGGCGATGAACATCATTGCCAATGAGGGTAATGTATTCTTATTTTTAGCTAATAAACCAATGGCAAAATGTCCGATAAACATACTTCTTGTTTTTTGGTGCAGGTTGGAAATTTGCATCCCCAGAATGGGAATCTGTTAAATTACAAATTCCTCCTTAAATACCCTATTAATCGTGATATCCAGAATATCACAAGAAGGACAATAGACCCCTCCTCATTGGAAAGTAACATAAGGCTCTCGACCTTTCCTTTACCTCCGATGTCCTAATTAGTTTAGCCCTAATTTTTCTTTTGTGATTTAGGAATACCGCGCATTTGAAAGATCAAAAAACCGGCAGTTAGTAATAGTAACAAACTAAAAACCCATACGGGAAGCATATTGCCAGATACGAAAACCGGAAATATTGGAAATGCCTGGCCAAATCCATTAATTAGCTGATGGTGCATATGCACATAAAACAAACTTCTGTTAGATTTCACATAGATCCAACCAAGAATAAATGTTTGCGCGATTACAATACAGGTAAATATCCCTAAACCATAACCTGCGGGATGACCTTCAGGAAATAAGAACAAGGGGATGTGAAATAGCCACCAAATGGGAATAAGCAGCAAGCAAGATTTGAAATAACCATATTTGTCTAAGAACTGATCAAAAACAAGGCCTCGCCAGACAAGTTCTTCTGTATTGAGGACCAGGTACATCAGGAAGATGACCAGGCCATTTGTCATTATGGTTATAGGTGTAAATGAATCGGGCCAGGCACTTTCAGAAAGAGAAAGGCCCATCCAAGAACCTACAAAACTGATCAGAAAAGGAAGAAGGAAGGTGACCAAAAGGACACCTAAAGGTGCCTTAAACCCCAGGAGTCTCGAAAAAAACGCTTTTAACCCCTGTTTCCCGTTCATTTTAAAGATATAAATGACGGCTCCGAGTAATGGCCCTATGGTCATTAATATTTCAAGATTTTCCAGGCCTTTAGGAATAGGTATTTCGTACGCTCTTAATAAACTTGGCAGTATCCCTGTCCAGGAGAGGATAAATACAGTGATGATCAGATGCCAGAGGTTCAGTTTTTTCATGCTTTCATGCATCATATTGTTGTCGACAAATTAATTTTAGTCAAAGGATCTTTTCCATTGATCAATCAATTCCTCTTCAGAGATAGAAAGG
>JAHHLF010000047.1 GCA_018679315.1 Bacteroidia bacterium
GGCAAGCTGCTATTGCAGGGAACATTCTTGTACGTCAGCGTGGCACAAAACACAATGCCGGTGAGAATGTGTATGCCGGAAAAGATCATTCCCTTCACGCAAAAGTTGACGGTATCGTTAAGTTTGAAAAGAAAGCGAATGGTAAATCCTTTGTTTCTGTTGAGCCTTTCACGGCATAATACAGGATTACCTTAAAAAATAAACCCGCTGTTCACACAGCGGGTTTTTTTATGGTCTTTTTTCTTATTCCTTAGTACCGATAGTACTCAGGTTTGAAAGGTCCGTTTACATCTACATTAATATATTCGGCCTGATCTTTCTTTAACTCGGTTAGCTCAGCACCTAATCTTTCGAGGTGCAGTTTGGCTACTTTTTCGTCTAAATGCTTAGGCAATGTATAGACCTTGTTCTCATATTTATCATTGTGATTCCAAAGTTCGATCTGTGCCAGGGTTTGATTTGTAAATGAATTACTCATCACAAAGCTTGGATGACCGGTTGCACAACCAAGATTGACCAACCTTCCTTCAGCTAGAACAATTAGATCCTTTCCATCTATGGTATACTTATCTACCTGCGGTTTGATCTCATCTTTTGTGTGACCAAATTGTCCATTCAGCCAGGCCATATCGATCTCATTGTCAAAATGTCCGATATTACAAACAATGGCTTTATCGCGCATTGCGCGGAAATGTTCTTCGCGAATAATATCTTTATTACCGGTGGCTGTTATTACTACATCGGCCTTGTCAATAACTGTTTCCAGCTTTTTCACTTCGAAACCGTCCATACACGCCTGAAGCGCACAAATAGGATCAATTTCAGTCACGGTAACAATAGCACCTGCACCTTTAAAAGAAGCTGCAGTACCTTTTCCTACATCTCCATATCCGGCTACAACGACACGCTTTCCTGCCAGCATAGTATCCGTAGCTCTTCGGATGGCATCTACGGCACTTTCCTTACATCCATATTTATTATCAAACTTGGATTTGGTAACGGAATCATTCACATTAATGGCCGGCATGGGTAAGTTGCCGTTTTCAAAACGCTCATAGAGTCTGTGGACCCCTGTCGTAGTCTCTTCAGACAAGCCTCGGATCCCCGATGTCAATTCGGGATACTTATCTAAAACCATATTAGTAAGATCCCCTCCATCATCAAGGATCATATTTAAGGGCTGACCTTCTTCTCCAAAGAAAAGGGTTTGCTCAATACACCAATTGAATTCTTCTTCTGTCATCCCTTTCCAGGCATAGACAGGAATTCCTGAAGCTGCAATAGCAGCAGCGGCGTGGTCCTGGGTAGAAAAAATATTACATGAACTCCAGGTAACTTCAGCGCCAAGGGCAGCTAAAGTTTCAATGAGTACAGCAGTCTGTATAGTCATATGCAGGCAGCCTGCAATTCGTGCTCCTTTCAGAGGTTGTTCCGTTGCATATTCCTCCCTGAGTGCCATAAGACCGGGCATTTCTGCCTCAGCGAGTTCAATTTCCTTTCTGCCCCAATCAGCTAAGGTTATATCTTTTACCTTGTACGGTTGGTATGTGAGTGTTTTTGTCCGCATTACTTTTTATTTTATACTTTTCGGAAATATATCTATAGTTTTTTCCGAGCTGCAAAGATACGGAATACCTAAATTTTTCTATGCCTCTTTATCAAACAATTAGTGAATCGGAGTCAACCCGAATCTATATCTGGAAAGTTGAAGAATCTGAAGATCTACTGGCTGAAAACATCATCCTGACGGAGAATAGCAAGCAGCGGGTGGCAGGAATGCGATCTGAGATACACCGCAGAGGGTATTTGAGTATCAGGCACCTCCTGGCAGAAGCAGGCTATACAGATAATGACCTTTTTTACGATGAAGCAGGGAAGCCTCACTTAAAAGATGATTCCAACATATCCATCACCCACTCTGGTATATTCACGGGTATCATCGTAAGCAATGAGAAGGAAGTAGGCATAGACATTGAAAAGCAGCGCAAAAAGATCATTCCAATTGCCCATAAATTTACGCCTATAAAGGAGTATAAAGCCATTACCAATGCAGAAACCCTTATCAGGAAACTAACTGTTGTGTGGGGAGCTAAGGAATCCCTTTATAAGATATATGCCACAAAAGGACTCAGTTTTTTGAATCATATTTATATACATGATTTTACTTTGGAGGCCTTAGATACGACGGGCATAATAAATTTCTTCGGAGAACGCAGTTCCTATGATATTGATTTCCTTGAATTTGATGGTTACACTTGTGTATATGCCCTAAAGAGAAGCAATGAGTAGCGTTCTGGACTGGTTTTTTTCACAATACGATGAAGTCCCCGTGCATCTTATTACGCTGGAAGTAATTGGGGTCATATTTGGTTTCCTTAGTGTCTGGTATGCCAAAAAAGAAAATATACTGGTATATCCCACAGGTATTATTAGTACGGGAATCTTTGTCTATGTACTCGGTGTGTACGGACTCTTGGGTGATATGCTTATCAATGCCTATTATTTGGCAATGAGTGTATATGGGTGGTACACCTGGACCCGAAAAGTAGATGCGACCCATTTTATTCCTGTTACAAGGATGAATACGAAAGATATCAAATGGAGCTGGCTCCTATTTCTTGGTTCGGTCATATTCACCGTTGGAATTTATATTGCCTTCGAAAAATTCAATGCATGGACCGCTTATGTAGACACGTTTACAACAGCTATCTTCTTTGTTGCTATGTGGTTGATGGCACGCAAAAAATTTGAACATTGGATCTTTTGGATCATTGGAGATATTATTTCAATTCCGCTGTATTTATACAAAGGACTTATATTTACAGCGTTCCAATACCTTGTATTCACCCTAATAGCTATTGCCGGATATAAAGCATGGAAACAGCTTATAAACAAAAGCCCACAAACCTTGTTAAAGTAGTGTTATTTGGGCCGGAATCAACCGGCAAAACAACATTAGCGCAAGAATTGGCAAAACATTATAATACTACTTGGGTGCCGGAATATGCACGGGAATATCTCCAACGCAAATGGGATCAGGAAAAAAAGGTTTGTGAGCTATCAGACCTGCTGCCAATTGCCCGAGGTCAGGTACATCTGGAAAATACACTGAGCGAACAGGCAGAGCAACTTTTGATCTGTGATACAGATCTTTTGGAGACCAAAGTATACTCAGAGATCTATTTCAATGACTATTGCGATCCCATGCTAGAACGATATGCCTTAGAGAATACATACGATCTCTACTTGCTGACAAATATTGATATTCCCTGGGAAAAAGACGATTTAAGAGATAGACCCGATGAGCGAGAAACTATCTTTGAAAAATTTAAAGCAAGCCTGGAAGAATATGGAAGGAATTTTGTTATTTTAAAGGGAGATAGAGATCAACGCTTTACTCAGTCCATTTCAATAATTAATCAATACCTAGACCTTTCATGAAGGAGCTAACAGCCAAGGAACTTCAGCAATTATCCGAACATGGACTTACAAAAGAACAGCTGTTCCGGCAATTAGAGATCTTTAGAAAAGGAATTCCTCATGTACAGTTGGAACGGCCGGCTACTTTATTAAATGGCATTCTGAGTTTTACCGTTCAACAAGAAAAAGAACGTATTGATACTTTTGAAAAAAGCCTCAAGAAAATTCATGTCACCAAGTTCGTTCCGGCATCAGGGGCAGCCACCCGAATGTTCAAATCGCTCTTTTCTTTTATAGATGGGTATAAACCCTATCGTGAAACTATAAGCGAGTACTCCGAGAGAAGTGGGGATGCAAGTTTATTAGAGTTGTTTGAGAATCAGCAGGCCCTACCTTTCTACGAGCTGCTGGAAAAGGTTGAAACGGATGCAGACGCTTCAGAATCAGACATCTTTTTTGCAAGGGTAAAGGCCATGCTGGATC
>JAHHLF010000098.1 GCA_018679315.1 Bacteroidia bacterium
AGGAAGGGATTCGAACCCTCGATACGCTTTTGGCGTATACACACTTTCCAGGCGTGCGCCTTCGACCACTCGGCCACCTCTCTATTACCGAATATCGGGCTGAGCAAGAAACAAAAAATATATGATACGATGAAATTTAATCTCCTAAAATCAGGCCATTTCACCGCGTATAGGAGTTTCAAAACTTGATTTGAATTTTGAATCTTCTAGACCCTGTCCCAAAAGGTACATTAGTTTCGTGATGGCGGCTTCGGTAGTGATGTCTCGGCCATTGATCAATGGCATCTTAAGCAAGGCATCACTGGTCTCATACCTTCCCATTAGTACACTGCCCCCTGAGCACTGTGTTACATTAACTATATGAATTCCCCTGTTTATTGCTTCCTGCAATGCCTCTAATAACCAGGATTCTGTTGGTGCATTCCCTGCCCCGAATGTTTCCAATACGATTCCTTTAAGATCAGGCAACTCCAGAATACCTTTAACAACCGAAGGGTGCATACCCGGAAAGATCTTGAGGATCACTACTCGCCTATCGAGCGCAGTATGCACTGAAAAAGCATCTTTAGAAAAAGGCAATAAATACTCTTCATACACCTTTAGATGCACTCCGGATTCTGCAAGTGCCGGGTAATTCATTGAAGTAAATGCTTCAAAATGCTCAGCATTGATCTTAGTTGTCCGATTTGCCCTGTATAATTTGTACTCAAAGTATAAGCCCACTTCGCTGATAACAGGAATTCCTTTATGATGCATGGCAGCAAGCTGTACTGAGGTGATCAGATTTTCCTTGGCATCCGTTCGCAAATCGCCAATGGGTAGTTGCGATCCGGTAAAGATGACCGGCTTTCCCAGGTTCTCAAGCATGAAACTAAGGGCCGAAGCCGTATAGCTCATGGTATCACTGCCATGAAGTATTACAAAGCCATCATACGCTTCGTAGTGTGTCTCAATACTCAAAGCAATGCTCTTCCAATGCTCTGTATTCATATTGGAGGAGTCTATAGGTTTCTTAAACGATATACTATCAATACTGCAACCCAGGTGGTGCAATTCAGGAATATGTTCAACTAACTTTTCAAAATCGAACGTCTTAAGGGTTCCGGTGCTGAAGTCCTTCACCATGCCAATGGTTCCCCCGGTATAGATCATCATGATCTTTCGCTGACTCTTCATATTCCAAATATACGTTTAGAATTCTCGGTGGTTCGTGCCGCGATCTCTTCTTCCGGAATGTCGTAGATCTCACTCATTTTCTGCAAAATATTAGATAAATAAGCGGGTTCGTTTCGCTTACCTCTATAGGGTGCAGGAGCCAAATAGGGGGCATCTGTTTCGAGTACGATATGTTCAAGATCTATCTGCCCAAGAAATTTGTCTAATCCCCCATTTTTGAATGTGACTACACCTCCGATGCCTAGTTTCATTTTCAGCCCGATTGCTGTTTGGGCCTGTTCATAGGTGCCAGTAAAACAATGGAAAATACCTCGCAATTTTTCATCTTCTTCCTCGCGCAATATGGGAATGATCTCATCAAAAGAATCCCTGGAATGGATGACGATTGGCAGCTCGTATTCTTTTGCCATTTGGATCTGTCTTTTAAGGGCCGACCGCTGTTCTTCAATAAAGGTATCGTCCCAATACAAATCGATCCCTATTTCACCGATCGCATAATATGTATGCTGTTTCAGATTTTGGGCGACATGAGCTAATTCCTCCTCCATGTTTTCTTTAACATGGGTAGGATGCAGTCCGGCCATGAGGTATACCTGATTGGGGTATTCTTTTTGAAGCATCAACATTGAACTCGTGTAAGAGGAATCGATCGCAGGAAGAAAAAACCGGTCGATCCCTTTGTCTATTGCCCTTTTTATTACTTCGGATCGATCCTCATCAAAGGCCTCAACATATAAGTGATTGTGCGTATCCGTGATCTGCATGCAGCAAAAATAGGGCTATCTTCGTCAAAATCATTAGGAATGGTCAAGCTAAAAAAACTATTAAAGAAAAAGTCATATTCCGCTAACAAGCTAACACTGACCAAAACCAATCACCTTGAGATCGAGGTCGAACTCAATGGAGTAAAAGGAATATTTATACTAGACACCGGAGCTTCGAATACCTGTGTCGGGCTTGACAAAGGAGAAAAGTTTCATCTTGATTTTACTGAATCTGATGTTAAAGCAGCTGGTGCGGGCGCCACTGAAATGGACACATTCGTATCTACAAAAAATACATTGGCCATAGGCGGCTGGCGTACCAAAAAACAGAAGATCGTACTCTTTGACCTATCACATGTAAACACAGCCCTGGAAATACATAGTGCCAGCCCTGTTGATGGTATTATTGGAGCAGATGTCCTACAAAAAGCAAAAGGAGTTATTGACTACAATTCTCACAAACTGTATGTGCGCAAAAAAAAGTAGTTCAACGTTAATTTCTGCCAGATATATACTTTTTTTAGAATTAACTTCATTGTGGTATAAATTGAGTGTTCCTTAAATGACCAATCGATGAGATCACTACTTACCAGGGGAGTTATTATCCTGTCCTGTCTGATTTTGATAAGCTGTGTTGACGACGAACTGATAACCCAACCTATAGCGGATCAGGAACAATTATTTAAAGAGCGGATTACCGATCTTTTTGGAAATACCCAGACCCTGGTTTTACCCGGGGCGCAAGAACTATCGGAGATACCAGCGGATTTCAGGAACGATCTATCTTCTGATAAAATTCTCCTTGGCAAGTTTCTATTTCACGAGACGGGTCTGGCCTTAAATCCAAAAAGTGAGCTTGGCCGTGGAACCTATTCCTGCTCAAGCTGTCATGTTGCGGCATCTGGTTTTCAAAGCGGAATGCAACAAGGCATGGCTGAAGGGGGCCTGGGCTTTGGATTCCGAGGAGAAAATCGGATCATGAATCCGGAATATCATCCTGATTCTGTTGATGTTCAGCCTATAAGAGTTCCCACGATCCTAAATGCAGCCTTCCAGCAAGTTGTACTTTGGAATGGCCAGTTTGGGGCAAATGGTTTAAATAAGGGAACAGAGTCTCAATGGACAGAAGGCACTCCAAAAGCCACCAACCACCTCGGATTTGATGGATTGGAAACCCAGGCGATGGCCGGGCTTGGCGTTCACAGGATGGTTATTGATACCTCGATGATCAAGAATGGTCCTTATAAGCAACTATTCGATAGTGCTTTTCCTGAATCACCGGAAAGTGATCGGTATACACGATTGAATGCAGGGCTTAGTATTGCTGCCTTTGTGCGAACCGTATTGCCCACAGAAGCACCGTTCCAGAAAATGCTCCGGGGAGAAGCACACACTATGGAGGAAGAAGAATTTAAGGGAGCGTTTCTTTTTTATGGCAAGGCGCAGTGTTACCAATGCCATTCAGGTCCTGGAATGAATGGCATGGATTTCCATGCCCTTGGAATGAATGACTTGAGCGGTAACCGGGTTATAGGCCAGGTAGACGAGGCTACTAAAAAAGGACGAGGTGGTTTTACCAAGAATGCAAATGATGATTATAAGTTTAAAACCCCACCCTTATATAATTTAAGAGATGTATCATTTTTAGGTCATGGTGGGAGCTTTAATTCTGTAAGGGAAGTGATCGAATATAAAAATGGGGGGCTAGCACAAAACACAGAAGTACCTTCGAATAAATTATCACCTTTATTTACCCCCTTAAATTTAACCGAAGAAGAAATTGATCAGTTGACATTATTCGTGGAAAATGCCCTTCATGACCCGAATTTAAATCGGTATGTGCCCGAATCAACGCCTTTAGGTAATTGTTTTCCAAATGCAGATGTGCAATCTAAAATTGACCTGGGATGTGATTAGTTGTAAGCAATGACGCGTTACATTTCCAGAGCAGACTTAGTATCTCCTTCCATTAATATCGCAATGGGATCTTCCAACGCTTCTTTTATCGCCACAAGGAACCCAACAGATTCTTTTCCATCAATGATCCTGTGATCGTAAGATAAAGCCAAGTACATAACAGGGGCAATAGCCACTTTTCCGTCTTTTACGACAGGCCGTTCCACTATATTGTGCATACCTAAAATGGCGCTCTGTGGTGGATTGATTATGGGCGTCGACAACATGGATCCAAATACTCCACCATTGGAAATTGTAAACGTACCCCCAGTCATTTCATCTACAGTGATCAGCCCATCGCGTGCGCGAATTGCCAAACGCTTTACTTCTTCTTCGATCCCTTTGAAAGTAAGTTCTTCTGCATTGCGTATTACGGGAACCATCAATCCTTTTGGTCCGGATACGGCAATACTAATATCACAGAAGTCGAAGCTGATCATTTCTTTTCCATCGATCATAGAATTCACAGAAGGGTACATTTGCAATGCGCGAATAACCGCTTTTGTAAAAAATGACATAAATCCAAGACTCACGCCATGCTTCTCCTTGAACTTTTCCTTGTATTGCTTACGGATCTCAAATATGGGCGACATATCCACTTCGTTAAAAGTGGTTAGCATGGCCGTTTCATTTTTAACGGAAACCAGACGCTCTGCGACCTTTCTTCTCAACATAGAAAGTTTCGTCCGGGTTTCCCCTCGTTTACCACTCGGGGCAGTTCCCATGGCAGGAACAGCTTTCACGGCATCTTCCTTGGTGATCCTGCCATCTCTTCCTGTGCCAGAGACAGTCTCCGCTTCGATCCCTTTTTCGTCCATGATCTTACGGGCAGCAGGTGATGCAGATCCTGTGGCATAGGTAGTCCCATTTGAAGAGGCGGCAGCTTTTTGCGACTCCTGAGGTGTAGCCACTGTCTCAGCTACTTTTGATTCTTCTTTTGCAGACGAGCTCCCTTCAGGTTTGGCCGCACTTGTATCTATCAGGCATACGACTTCCCCGACCCCAACTGCATCTCCTTCTTCAGCTTTTAGCGTGATCACTCCGCTTTCCTCCGCCGGTAATTCCAGTGTAGCTTTATCCGAATCCACCTCGGCGATGGCCTGGTCCTTTTCTACATAATCCCCGTCCTTTACGAGCCATTCTGCGATCTCCACTTCAGTGATCGACTCTCCGGGGGAAGGAACTTTCATTTCTAAAATCATGTTTTAGCGTTTAGGTTTTGATAGCTCTTTTGCGAGCTTTCGTGTCATGTTATCCTTTGTTTTGTCAAACACGTAATCTATGATCTGTTCATGTCTGATCTTGGAACGTACCCCGCTGCCTGCTGATGGGGAGGCGTAAATCCTTCTGGAAGCGACACGGAATTTGCGAGCCCGCTCAAAGTGCATTAATATATGACTCCATGCGCCCATATTCCTTGGTTCTTCCTGGGCCCAAACAATGTCCTCTGCCGAGCCATATTTCTCCAGTATGGCCTTCAGTTGTTCAGTAGGAAGTGGAAATAACTGTTCTACCCGCACCAAAGCAACATCATCTCGACCCTGTTCTTCCCGACGTGCCAGCAGGTCGTAGTAGAATTTCCCTGTACAGAATACTAGTGTCTTTACCTTTTTGACCTCCGCAGTATTGTCATCGATCACTTCCTGGAAATGTCCTGAAATCAATTCATCGACGGCAGAGATCGCCCTGGGATGCCGCAGCAAGCTCTTAGGCGTGAAGACGATCAATGGTTTGCGAAAATTCACTTTCATCTGTCTGCGCAGGGCATGGAAGAAATTTGCCGGAGTCGTACAATCCACTACGTACATATTATCTCTTGCACATAATTGCAGATAACGTTCCATTCGCGCTGAGGAATGTTCGGCCCCCTGCCCTTCATACCCATGGGGTAAGAGCATAACGAGACCGTTCTGGGTTTTCCATTTGTCTTCAGCGGCGGAGATGTATTGGTCGATCATGATTTGTGCTCCGTTACTAAAATCCCCGAATTGAGCCTCCCAAATCGTGAGGGTGTTAGGGCTGGCCATGGCATAACCATAATCGAATCCCACGACACCATATTCCGATAATAGCGAGTTGTAGATCTGAAATGATCCTTGTTTATCCGAAACGTTCTGTAATAAAATGACCTCCTCTTCGCTATCTTCAACTTTGATCACTGCATGCCGGTGAGAAAAGGTGCCACGCTCGACATCCTGACCCGATATCCGGACATCGAATCCTTCGTCCAGCAAAGTACCATATGCAAGTAGCTCACCCATGGCCCAATCCAGTTCCTGAGTTTCAAAGAACATCTTATTACGATCGCCGATCAACCGCTCGGTCTTCCGTATGAATTTCTTGTCTGAGGGAAGTTCGGTAATGGTTTTTGCAATTCGATTAAGGTCTTTTTCAGCATAGCCGGTCTTCACCGGATCCAGCATCTCCCATTCCCGAACGCGTTTAAAACCACTCCATTCATCTGCCATAAATGGCGTGATGATCGTTTTCTCTTCCTTGCGGGAATCCAAAAGCTCTTCTTCCAGGCTCGCCTTGTATTCAGTCTCTAATGTCTTGACATAATCCGCATTGATGACACCTTCCCTGATCAGTCGTTCTGCATAGATATCCCGTGGGTTTTTATGCTTTGCGATGGCTTTATAGAGAATCGGCTGGGTAAACCGGGGCTCGTCTCCTTCATTATGTCCATATTTTCGATAACCTAACAGATCCAGAAACACGTCCGTCTTAAAACGCATCCTGTATTCCAGGGCAAATAATGCGGCATGTATAACAGCTTCCACATCATCTGCATTGATATGCAACACCGGACACAAGGTAACCTTGCCTACATCCGTGCAATAGGTAGACGTCCTGCCATCGAGGTAGTTGGTGGTAAAACCGATCTGGTTGTTGACCACTATATGCACCGTACCATTGGTACGATAGCCATCAAGACCCGCCATCTGTACAACTTCGTACGCTATGCCCTGACCGGCAATGGCTGCATCACCATGCACGATTATGGGTAGCACCTTTGAATAATCGTCAGCGTAATGGGTATCTTGTTTTGCCCTACTGATCCCGGCCACAACTGAACCTACGGCCTCAAGGTGTGAAGGGTTAGGCGCGATGTTCATATTGATCTTATTCCCGTTATCCGTAACACGGGTAGAAGTCCACCCTAAATGGTACTTCACATCGCCGTCGAAGATCTCCTGCTCGTAGTCCTTGCCATCAAATTCACTGAAAATATCCTTGGCCGATTTTCCGAAGATATTGGTCAGTACATTCAGTCGGCCCCTGTGTGCCATTCCCATAACAAATTGCTCAACACCCAGGGCTGAAGCGCGTTCCACCACAGCATCAATTGCAGGGATAAGGGATTCGTTCCCTTCCAAAGAGAATCGCTTCTGTCCCACATACTTTTTGTGTAGGAAGGCCTCGAAGGTCACCGCCTCGTTTAATTTCTGAAGGATATGCTTTTTCTCATCAAGGCTGAACTGTGGGTGATTGTCATTTACATTGAGCCAGTCCTGAATATACTGGACCCGTTCCGGGTTGCGAATGTACATGTATTCGACCCCTATGGCATCACAATAAATATTTTGTAAGTGCACCAAGATCTGTCGTAGTGTTTTTGGGCCAATACCGATGATCTCACCAGCGCTAAACGTGGTGTCAAGATCGGCATCCGTTAAGCCGAAATTCTCAATGTCCAGCGTAGGAGTGTATTTACGTCGTTCGCGAACCGGATTTGTCTTGGTGAACAAATGACCCCTGCTGCGGTATCCATTGATTAGACGAACTACCTGAAATTCCTTGTGTACGGCTTCCGGAACTCCGAGTTGGGCAATGGCCGAATCTGAGGACCCGGCAACCATTTGTTCGGCCACCTCTTCTATTGCGCTTTCCATTCCAAAATCGAAACCTTGAAAAAATGCACGCCAGCTGGGTTCCACGCTGTCAGGATCTTTAAGGTATTGTTCGTAAAGGACGGCGAAATAGGAAGTGTGGGCCGTATTAAGAAATGAATATTTATCCATTTAATCCATTTAATTTCACTCGGAATATTCGTCAAAAATACAATAATAAATGCTTATTCGAAGTATCTTCGAAAAGAGAAAAAAACCCAATAATTTACTTACATGAAAGCTATTAACCGAAACTTCAGACTCCTGATCATAGTAATGATATTGCCAATTATAGCAGTAGCTCAAAATCCAGCTAATTCAGATTTCTGGCAGCGCGTAAATTTTGGTGGCGGTGTAGGTTTAAATTTTGGTAAGAATGCATTTAATATTGGATTGTCCCCTGCTGCGATCTACAGGGCGAGTGACTTTTATTCTGTCGGAGCAGGTCTCAACTTCAATTATTCTAAATTCGACGAAGCCGAGCTTACTGCGTACGGCGTCAGTTTCTTGAATTATTTTAATCCCATACCACAGATCCAGCTTTCGGCAGAGTTTGACCAAATGCGTATCAATCGAAATTTCGATAATATTCTAAATGCTGATGATAATTATTGGCTGCCAGCACTGCACATAGGTGTGGGATATGGTTCACGAAATTTTGTCTTTGGAATACGTTATGATGTACTCTACGACGATAGAAGAAGTATTTATGCAGATCCATGGTCTCCTTTTGTCCGGATCTATTTTTAGGGTTTGTAATTCGTTTTAAGCCAGACTTTTTGCCACTCGCGTTTAAGAACCATGAAGGCAATATGCTCTGCGATTTCCACCGCATCATTCTCCTTGATATTTCGATAGGCATGTTCGGGTATGTCTACTATGTACATCAGATTTAAGAAGTCCGAAAACCTCTCTAATAAAAGGAAGTAGATCTTTTCTCTAAGCAAGGCAAAAAAATCTTCCGGAGTTATATGCAAAGGTGCATCTAGCGGAAAATAGGCCATATGAAAATCCTTATTGATCTGTCTGATCAATTTGGAATACAATTGAACCGACGCTGCATATTGTAACAGCGAATGACAATTGGAGAATTGCGGCACCTTGCTCATTCCCCTTCAAGAATTAATTACTTTTTATAAATAACACCGTCCTTCATGACGAAGTTCACATCCTTTAATACACTAATGCTCTCGAGTGGATCCCCCGTGACTGCGATTATATCAGCCAGGTAGCCTTTCTTTAGCTGACCCAACGTATCTCCCATCCCCAACAACATAGAATTGGTGATCGTTGCTGAACGCAATGCTTCGATCGCAGGCATACCTGCCTCTACCATATACCCAAACTCATCGGCATTTTCGCCGTGCGGAAATACACCGGCATCTGTACCAAAAGCAATAGGCACCCCTCTCTTATACGCTTTTGCAAAAGTATCTTGGATGATTGGGCCTATTTCTCGGGCCTTTTTCGCAACAACTTCAGGGAAATATCCTGGTTTTTTTGCATTCTCAGCCACCTTCTTTCCTGCAGAAATAGTTGGAACCATGTACGCGTCGTACTGTTTCATAAGATCCATGGTCTCCTCACTCATAAAGGTACCATGCTCAATAGTTTTAATGCCTCCTTTCACTGCCCGCTGCATACCCTCGTCTCCATGAGCATGTGCTGCTGTCAGCATGCCATAATCTTTTGCAGTATCTGTAATGGCTTTTATTTCCTCGATCGTGAACTGAGGATTCCTTCCGCTTTTGGCTACACTTAACACACCTCCCGTTGCGGTGATCTTAATACAATCTGAGCCATCCTTATATCGTTGTCTGACTGCTTTTTTCCCATCTTCAGGAGAATTCACTACGCCTTGTTTCGGGCCCGGATCGCCCATCCATATTTTCTTATGTCCATTGGTTGGATCGGCATGACCCCCTGTTGTCGCAAGGGATTTACCGGCAGTAAAAATTCGGGGCCCTTTGACATAACCCTTATTTATGGCATTGCGAAGTGCGATATTGACGCCACTTCCCCCAAGATCCCTTACTGTGGTAAAACCTGCAACCAACGTTTTCTCTGCATAAATGGTTGAGCGAAGTGCTACATCAGCCTCATTCAACGTAAAGGATTCAATATACCTGGTCGGACTGGATTGACCTTCAATATGAACATGCATATCGATAAAACCCGGCAATATGGTCTTGTCCTTTAGGTCGATCACTTTTGCACCCTCACTTGCCTCTACAAATCCATCTTGAATTGCAGTTATACTTTTACCGGTTACTATTATGGTTTTCTGATTCAATTTCTTTCCGGTTTCCACATCCAGAATGGTTCCACAGTGCAAATATGTCTCCTGAGCGTTCAGTGCAACTATAAAGACAGTACATAAGGTTACTAGTATTGATCTCATTGGTTCGTTTTTATATATTCCTGATCTTTTGTTCCCATTTCCAGGCATCCCGCATGGCTTCGTCCAGATTCATTTCAGCTTTCCATCCCAGCACTTCATTTGCCTTGGTTGTATCGGCATAAGCACTTATAACATCGCCCGGCCTTCTATCAACTATCTTGTATTATAATTTTTGTCCTGATACACGTTCAAAACTTTGAATGACTTCTAAAACAGAATTTCCTGCACCCGTACCAATATTGAATACTTCGTAATTCTCTTTTTGTTTCGATTCGATCAATCTTTGCAAGGCAACGACATGTGCCTTAGCCAGATCTACTACGTGTATATAGTCTCTTATACAAGTTCCATCGGGAGTAGGATAATCATTTCCGAAAACAGAGAGTTCATCCCGTATCCCAGCAGCCGTTTGGGTGATAAAAGGCACCAGATTGGCAGGAACCCCTAGAGGTAATTCTCCTAAATTAGTGCTCGGATGAGCACCAATTGGATTAAAATATCGAAGGGAAATGGCATGTAAGTCTGACGAAATCCGACATGAATCCCGGATGATCTCTTCGCCAATTTGCTTGGTATTTCCGTATGGCGATTCTGCAGATTTAACTTTGGAAGATTCTGTTATTGGTAGCACATCTGCTTGGCCGTATACCGTACAGGAACTACTGAATATAAAATTTTGTTTTTGTAAGCCCGATAGAAACTGAAGAATATAAACAAGTGTCCCTAAATTGTTTTCATAATAAAGTAGAGGCTTCTCAACACTTTCACCAACGGCCTTTGATGCTGCGAAGTGAATAACTCCGGTCAGATCCGAATGCTCATTAAAAAATGAGCGGACTTTTTCTTTTTCCCTAAGGTCTATTTTGTAAAAAAGGGGTTCCTTGCCAGTAATCGCTTTTATTCCTTTCAGCACTTCTTCAGAAGCATTGGAACAATCATCTATTATGATCACTTCAAAACCTGCCTGTTGTAGCTCTACTGCTGTATGAGATCCGATGAACCCGAGGCCTCCTGTAACTAATATCTTCATTTGCTATGTTAAAAAATCTCTGATGGTATCCGATATAAAAATCAATTGCTCCTCATCCAATTCGGTGTGCATGGGCAAAGAGATAACTTCTTCAACCAATCTGTTTGTGACTGGAAAATCCGCTTCCTTGTAACGTTCATCTGCATAGGCCTTTTGACGATGCAGCGGCACAGGATAGTAAATACCAAAAGGAATATCATTGTCTTTCAAATATTCGGCAAGTGCATCACGTCTGCCATTGGTAATTCTCAGGGTATATTGATGGAAAACATGGCAATCGCAAGAATCGCATATTACTTCACAACCACTAACCATTTTTGGGACGACCACCATATCTAATCCTCTGAAATTTTCGGAATAGAAACGAGCGGCTCGGCGTCTTGTTTCGCAATAGGAATCCAAATGAGGTAACTTAGCCTGAAGTACTGCTGCCTGTATAGAATCTAGTCTTGAGTTGACCCCAATAACGTCGTGATAATAACGCCTGTACATCCCATGATTGACGATACCTCTGATATAATGGGCCAACTCATCATCATTTGTAAAAAGTGCGCCGCCATCGCCGTAGCATCCTAAATTTTTGGAAGGGAAAAAGGAAGTAGAACCCACATGGCTCATAGTGCCTGCTTTTTTCTTTTCCCCATTCAAAAAAGTATAGGTAGCACCTATTGCTTGCGCATTATCTTCTATGATATATAACTTATACTTCTCAGCAATCTCTATGATACGCTCCATATTGGCACATTGACCAAAGAGATGGACTGGTACAATTGCCTTGGTTTTTGGGGTAATAGCTCGTTCAATTGCATCCGGATCAATATTGAATGTATCTTCTTCTACATCTACCAAAACAGGGGTAAGTTGCAAGAGTCCGATCACTTCAACCGTGGCCGCAAAAGTGAAATCGGCTGTGATCACTTCATCACCAGGCTGTAAATTCAATCCCATCATGGCAATTTGAAGTGCATCCGTACCATTAGCACATGGAATCACATGTTTTATGCCTAAATAGTGTTCAAGGGAAGCCTGAAATTCATGGACTTTCGGCCCATTGATGAAGGTAGCTGATTGCAGGATGGAATCTATGGATGCATTAATCTCTTCCTTAATATCCTCATACTGACGGATGAGGTCTACCATTTGAATTTTCCGCATACGACAAGCTTATGAAACAATATTACAAAAAAAGCCCCCCCTCAACAATCATTTGAACAAAGAAGTGTAATTTAGCTTGAAACGGTAACAGGCAGTGTTATTTTTCTATCAAATTGGCCTTCATATCAGCACTGTTTTTATCAGAGTTGCTGCTCTTTTTAATGTAAAGATCCGGCAATTTATAAGAGGCCAAAAAGGCCTTTTTGAAGCCCTTCAAAGTTCATTGGATCCGGCCAAACCAGTGATCTGGATGCATGCAGCATCACTGGGAGAATATGAACAGGGTCTCCCACTCTTATCAAAAATTAAAAAGGAGTTTCCGGCATATCAGGTGTTGTTAACTTTCTTTTCTCCTTCAGGATATGAGGTGAAGAAAGATAGCACACCGGCAGATTTAGTGAGCTACTTACCCCTGGATACATTATCAAACACCAGGCGATTTTTAGAAGTGGTAGATCCAAAGATTGCCCTCTTTATTAAGTATGAGATTTGGCCTAATTTCTTTAAGGAAATTGAAAATAGGAACATTCCACTATTTCTAATTTCGGCACGCTTCAAACCGGATCAGATCTATTTCAAATGGTATGGAAGTATGATGAAATCGGCTTTAAAACGGGTGAAACATTTCTTCGCGCAGGATGAGCAATCCATATCCTTATTGGCAGGCATCGGTATCGATCAAACAACACTAAGCGGAGATACAAGGTTTGATCGGGTGTCGACGATTGCACAAAGAGATAATGAACTCCTTTTTATGAGAAGGTTCAAAGAAGGCCGATTTTGTGTGGTTGCCGGCAGCACCTGGCCACAGGATGAAGATCTTATTGTGAAGTACATAGACCAAGGTTCTGATTCCATGAAATATGTGCTGGTGCCTCACGACATAGATCCGGATTCCTGCGACGACCTGGTTAAAAGAATACGTAAAAAAACTGTAAAATTGAGCAAGATGGTCCTGGAAGAAATAGAAGATTACCAGGTTCTTATCATTGACAAAATTGGCCTTTTAACTAAGATATATAGCTATGCAGATCTTGCTTATGTCGGGGGAGGATTTGCAACCGGGCTGCACAATACCCTGGAGCCGGCGGTCTTTGGTATACCCATCATAATTGGGCCAAAATACCAAGGGTTTAAGGAAGCAGAAGATATGGTAGCACTTCAGGGAATACGTTCTATTAAGCGATTTGAAGAGCTTAAAGACTGCATAGATCTCTATTATTCCAAAGGGGAAGTTAGACAAAAGGCAGGATTCATCAATGAATCCTATGTAAAGAAAAATCAAGGGGCCAGCGTCCGTATTATGGAGCACTTACGTACATTACTTTAGAATTAATGTAAGCCATTTTAAGAATGCCCCGAATTATCACCATATTACTGGCAGCAATCTTGTTGTTAGGATGTAAACAAATATTTGATCAGAAGGAAGCAGGAGAAGATGAACCTGCCATTTCTTCGCCTTCTGAACAAAGGACAGATAGCTTGAGATTAAACCCGGCAAAGCGCGAACCTTTGAAATCTCCTTCCGATACACGTAAAAAGAAATTGGACACGCTGAAACCAGTGAGCACCTGAAGATCTTTCCAAGCGGTCTTATTTTTTTAGTAGATTTACTGAAACCCGCGACTACATGGACAAAAAGATCTTTGGTATTTCAATTACGGCCGCCTTGGCCGGATTTTTATTTGGTTTTGATACAGTTGTAATTAGCGGTGCCAATCTTCCGATCAAGGAACTTTGGAATACGTCTCCCTGGTTTCATGGAACCTTTATCATGTCTATGGCCTTATGGGGTACTGTTGTGGGCTCCATTTTTGGGGGAATCCCTTGTGATTATTTCGGGAGAAAGAAGACGCTCTTCTGGATTGGGGTTCTATATTTTATTTCAGCTATGGGTTCTGCCGTGTCTCCTGACCCTTATATATTTTCATTTTTCAGGTTTATCGGAGGCCTTGGTGTGGGCGCTTCCTCAGTAGCTGCTCCTATCTATATTTCTGAGATTTCTGCGTCTAAATATCGCGGTCGACTCACAGCTATGTATCAATTCAATATTGTATTCGGGATATTTCTTGCTTTCATCTCCAATTATTTATTGAAAGGGTTTGATGGGGCAAATGACTGGCGATGGATGCTGGGTGTAGAGTGTATTCCCGCTTTGATCTACACATTGTTGGTGATCAGAATACCAAACAGTCCAAGATGGCTTGTTACAAGGAAGAATGACGAAGCGCAAGCTTTAAAAACGATGGAATTCTTGTCTTCGAAAGAACATGCAATTGAAAAATTACAAGAAATCAAGGATGCTATGGCTGCTTCTTTAAGCACGGAAAGATTATTTACTAAAGCGTATAGCAGACCCTTAATGCTCGCCTTTTTGCTCGCATTTTTTAATCAGCTTTCAGGGATCAATTTTGTACTCTACTACGCTCCTGAAATTTTAGAACGCGCCGGATTAGCAGCCAAGGAATCGCTTTTTAGCTCCATCTCTATTGGCATCGTGAATTTGATATTCACACTAGTCGGTATTCGATTGATCGATCATCTGGGCAGAAAACAACTAATGAAAATCGGGTCTATTGGATATATACTTAGCCTGGCACTAGTAGCCTGGTGTTTTTACAGCGGAGCAAGTTCCACCTTATTACTGATATTTATATTGGTATTCATTGCTTCTCATGCCATTGGACAAGGTGCCGTGATATGGGTTTTTATTTCCGAGATCTTTCCAAATAAAGTTAGAGCGTACGGTCAATCCTGGGGCACGGGTACTCATTGGGTATTTGCCGCACTGATCACCTTGGTTACCCCCATATTTCTGGATGCGGACAAGGGCATATTCAGAGACAATCCCTGGCCCATATTTTTGTTTTTCTCACTAATGATGGTGCTGCAATTGCTCTGGGTTCTCTTCATAATGCCCGAAACAAAGGGCGTTTCGCTGGAAGAGCTTGAAAAACGGATGAGAAGGGATTAATTTGGCGTTTATCCGTAGCTTTCGTCTCTTGGTCGATTTGGCAGCTTCCATAGAGTAGATTTTCCAAATATTCCGTACATTGAAGCAAACTATATGGAAAAATGGATAGTCACATCAATTTAGGAACTAAGTTCCTCAATGGCTTTTTGAGTTTGATGATCGTCGTTTTGGTATTGATCCTTGCGGCCGTAGTAGTCACTCTACTCCTTGCAGTCTTAGGAATCGTATAATTATTTCTCGGACTCTTCTTATACTCATAAATAGCAATCTACAATTATCATTGCATCGAATCGGATTTACCCGAAGGCATTCTTATACCCATAGAACAGGAATACTCCGAAGTATATTCGAATAACCGGGCGCACATTTTATTCTCGGTATTCAGTTAAAAACTTTGGGTATTTAATGCTCCCTCACATCAAAATTTCCGCTTTTTACAACTTTTTTTTGCCGTTGGACGACCAAAACGTTGTTTTCATCGTATATTTTTAAGTATCTTGCGGCACCTCAACCAAACGAGGAAACCAAGATAACCTTAAGAACAAAAGAATTTTATAAGGTTTCTAGATGTTGAAAACTTTTGATTCACCCCATATCTTAAACAGGAAAGCTGTGCTTTTCTGCACACCTGCATTTTATTTATTACTAACCCCACAAATTTTTAACAAATGAAGTTGAAAACTACACTTGTATTTCTTCTGTCATTATTCTCCTTAACATTTTATCAAGCTCAAGCCCAATGCAATGGGGCAACCTTTGTAGAGAATAATGGAATTGCAGTAATTGAAGCAGAAAATGCTAATCTGCCTGGAAATTGGAAAAAAGAAACCTCTAAAACACCTTTTGCAGGTAACTCCTATATCATATGGAGAGGTCAAAACGCATTTAATTCACCAGGTCAGGTAGGTTTGATCTCTTACAAGGTGAAGATCAATAATCCAGGTACTTACCGATTTATTTGGAGGAATGTGATCGGAAAGGTTGATCCTCAAAATCCATCATCTGAACACAACGATTCCTGGTTGAAATTACCTGACGCCAGTGATTTTTACGCACAAAAAGGTAATAGCAAACTAT
>JAHHLF010000313.1 GCA_018679315.1 Bacteroidia bacterium
GGGTATTGGGTGCCATGGAGACTATGTATCAGCGGAATAAGATACAGGAGGAAAGTTTGCATTATGAAACGCTTAAACATAGTGGAAAATATCCGATTGTTGGGGTCAACACCTTTTTGAGCAGCAAAGGTTCTCCGACAATTTTACCAAGGGAGGTGATCAGGGCTACAGAACAAGAGAAACTGGATCAGATCCATACCTTAACCCAGTTGCATTCGGCAATGGATACAGACCAATTGATCCTTGCTTTACAGGAGGCAGCTGTTCAAAATAATAATATCTTTGCAGCTTTAATGGAGGCGACCAAAAAGTGTTCTTTGGGGCAAATCACCGAAGCCTTGTTCGCCGTCGGTGGTCAGTATCGCCGAAATATGTAAACACTAACAATATAATTCGATCATAATATGAAAATCCTAGTTTGTATCAGCCATGTGCCGGACACAACTTCCAAGATCAATTTTGCTGAAGGAGATACGAAGTTCGATGCCAGTGGCGTGCAATTCGTTATTAATCCGAATGACGAGTTCGGGCTCACACGTGCCATGTGGTTTAAGGAAAAGCAAGGGGCATCAGTAGATGTCATTAACGTAGGTGGTGCAGAGACCGAACCTACCCTCAGAAAGGCCTTGGCCATTGGAGCAGATAAAGCGATCCGGGTGAATACAGAAGCCAAAGATGGTTATCAGGTAGCCGGGGAATTGGCAAAAGTGGCACAGGATGGAGGTTATGACCTTATCATAGGAGGTCGTGAATCTATTGATTACAACGGCGGAATGGTCCCTGGTATGGTAGCCGCCATGATGGGAGCCAATTTTATCAATAATTGTATCGGTATGGAAGTAGATGGCCCTTCTGTAACAGCCACCCGGGAAATAGATGGCGGGAAAGAATCTGTTTCAACTTCCTTTCCATTAGTTGTAGGCGGGCAGAAAGGCATCGTTGAAGAAAGTGATCTTCGGATCCCCAATATGCGAGGGATCATGATGGCACGTCAAAAACCGTTAGAAGTAGTAGAAGCCTCAGGCGCTCCGCAAAAGACGGAAACAGTTCAATTTGAAAAACCTGCACCGAAGGGCGCTGTTAAATTGGTAGATCCGGAAAACCTGGATGAATTGATCAGTTTACTTCATAATGAGGCCAAGGTTATTTAACAAATAAAAGCGTTACAGATTAGATTTAAGAAATATGTCAGTATTAGTATATACAGAAACAGAACAGGGAAAATTTAAAAAATCGGCCTTTGAAGTTGCCTCCTATGGCAGTGCTTTGGCAGAGAAAATGGGCGCCGATGCAAGTGCCATAGCATTTAACGCAGAAGATGCAGGCGCTATTGGCAACTATGGAATTGGAAAAGTTCTCCAGGTCTCGGATGCTTCTTTTGAATCCTTCACGGCAGCCAAATATGCCAAGGCTATTGCGGCTGCGGCCAGGCAGGAAAATGCCACTGTGGTTGTCCTCAGTTCCAGTGCAAACAGCAAATACCTGGCACCTCTACTAGCTGTTGAGCTAGAGGCAGGCTACGCTTCTAACGTAATCGCCTTACCGGAAGATGTGTCCAATTTTAAAGTAAAACGAAATGCCTTTACGAATAAGGCCTATGCCTATTCAGCTATTAGTTCCGATATTAAAATGGTGGGTGTATCTAACAATTCTTTTGGTGTTACCGAAAAAGGAGGCTCGGCAGCTGTCGACTCTTTCGTTCCGGATGCATCGGCTGATGGAGTATCTGTTGATGGACAGGATAAAGCTGCAGGAAAAGTCACTATTGCCGATGCAGATATTGTTGTGTCCGCTGGGCGCGGTCTTAAAGGGCCTGAAAACTGGAACATGGTCGAAGAACTTGCCGATGTTTTAGGTGCTGCAACAGCTTGCTCTAAACCTGTTTCCGACATGGGATGGCGGCCACACTCCGAGCATGTGGGTCAGACCGGGAAGCCCGTAGCATCTAACCTGTATATCGCCATTGGTATTTCAGGGGCTATACAGCACCTGGCCGGGATCAATTCTTCGAAGGTCAAAGTGGTTATCAATACAGACCCTGAAGCCCCTTTCTTTAAGGCAGCGGATTATGGGGTTGTAGGTGATGCCTTCACTGTCGTACCTCAGTTGATCGAAAAGCTTAAAGCGTTTAAGGCTGCAGGCTAGTTAAAAGCCTAGAAATATATGGAAACCGGCCCTAGTGGCCGGTTTTTTTATTTGTTAAAAGTGTGTCGGAAATTTCTTTTGTTATCCTGATAAATATCATTTTATATACGGTATTGCTGAGGTATTTTTATACGCTTGACCATGTATATCCTAAAGATCAAGCCCATTATGAACGAAAAACAAAATGTACCATGAAAAAGTTAGTCATTGGGTTATTCTTTTTGGGTGTGACCGCCCCAATGTTTGCACAAGTCGTGCAGACCGAACAATTAGAAGAAGTAGTTCTTACAGCAGTGAACTACAAGTATGTTAGTACAATGGGTGTCACGAATG
>JAHHLF010000090.1 GCA_018679315.1 Bacteroidia bacterium
CACTTCCAATACGGCGTTTTCCGTACCTGCATAATCATTCCACTGGAACCTGTCGGCTTCAGTATCATTCAGGTAGTAGTCATCTACCAAATACCGGAATTCGAATGAATTCTCAGTAGGTAGATCAAGAGTTCCTTTAAATGTTCCGTTCTTAAGCTTTTTCAATGGACTTTTTTTGGGGTTCCAATTATTGAAATCGCCAACGACGGCAACTTTGTTTGCTTCTTCGGCCGGAAGACTGAAAGTCACCTTACAGACCGGCTTGCTTTTGAGGTATTGTTTCTTAATAGCCATAATTAAGTCATTTTAAATTCTTGACAAATTTCTATCAAAAGTCCCTATTAGACAATGAGTTAACATATTTTTGTCAATTTGGCAAAATGTGGATACTCCTATTACCAGCTTGTGAATTCTACCCCTCGAAAAATACCACTTTTGCATTGCTATACCCTTGATTTTCCTATAACAGCAAAGTTACATTTGCCCTATCTTTGTGTAAAAGATCGACTAAAGATGTCCGCTAAGAACACTACTCCCTTAAATGAAGCCCAACATGAGCAAATGGAGTATGCCCAAAGGCGTATCAATCAGAAGAAAAAATTGTACTATCATTTTGTCCTCTTCTTGATCGGTAGTGTATTTCTTATTCTGCTGAACAAGGTATTTAAGTATGGGGCCGATTACAATTGGTTTAAATGGGCCATTCTGTTCTGGGCCTTTCTTTTCGTAATTCACATATTCAATGTCTTTATAACCCATAGGTTTATGGGCCGTGATTGGGAACGTGGTCAACGCGAAAAACTTGTGGAAAAACAACAAAAGAGGATCGCTGAAATTGCTAAGGAGGTTTCGCGAGAAGAAGCATCGGAACAGGCCATCAAAAAAAAAAGCACATGGGAGAGTTGATCATGATCGCCGCAGCTGGAGAGAAGAATGAGCTGGGGAAAGACAATACCCTACTATGGCACCTCCCGGACGATTTTAAGCGATTTAAGAGGCTTACTTTAGGTCATAAGATCATCATGGGCAGAAAGACATTTGAAAGTTTTCCAAAACCTCTGGTAGACCGAAAACACATAGTGATAAGTCGAAATCCGGAATATACCATCGATCATGCAGACTGTGTCGTTGTCACCTCGCTGGAGGAGGCTATTGGTTTTGTCCATGAGGAAGAGACGGCCTATGTAATCGGGGGCGGACAGATATACAAGCAGGCATTGCCCTTTTGTGATAAGGTAGAACTTACCCGTGTGCATGCACAATTTGAAGCGGATGCATTTTTTCCTGAACTCTCTACGAGTGAATGGGAACTTGTAACAAAGGAATACCATTCTTTTGATGACAGACATGATTTCCCATTTACCTATCTCAGCTACAGACGAATCCCTTCTTAAAAATCCACATAAGCAAGGTGGAAATTAGGCCTCCTGTGCGGCAGGAATTGAGATAAAAGTTCTAGATCTCCGTTGGTATAGAACTCATGTTGGGGTTGCTCTTCCCCGGTGTTTTCCAGTCCTTTTTGAAGTAATATGGCCGCAGTTTGCTTCGCTACTGCCGGGCTGCAGTCTACTATTTTCACAGTCTGGGGAAGAATTCTTTGCAGGCAAGGGATAAGGAAAGGATAATGTGTACAACCCAGTACCAGTTGATCAATGCCTTGGTCTACCATAGGCTGAACCAATTCCTTCAAATGGGCCTCCAGATCCGGGCCTTCCATTTCTCCTGATTCTATCCGTTCTACAAGACCAGTTCCTTCCTGCTCAAAGATCGCTACTCCTGCCGTATGTAAGGAAGTTGTACTATGAAATAAGGAGCTTGCCAAGGTACCTTTTGTAGCCAATACCCCGACCTTCTTTGTTTTTGTATTGAGGGCTGCAGGTTTAATCGCAGGTTCGATGCCAATAAAGGGCACGCCATACTTCTCTCGCAAGTGTGAAATGGCCTGTGTCGTTGCTGTATTACAGGCCACAACGATCAGCTTGCAATTTTCAGCAAGAAGGTATTCTGTGTTTTTCTCTGCCAGGCTTATGATCTCACTCTTTGTTTTATCGCCATAGGGCGCATGTTTACTGTCTGCCAGATACAGCGTGCTTTCACGCGGAAGCATGGCATGGATTGCCTGCCAGATACTAATGCCGCCTAAACCGGAGTCAAATAATCCAATGGGGTTCAATGAGGATTTCAAAGTGTGTGTGATCTTCTAGTACAAAAATAAAAAAACCGCCCCGACGATTACTGTCGGGACGGTCTAAACGTATTGTTATTGTGTTTAGAATCCAAGTTCCTGCTTCACTTCAGGAAGCAAGTCCTTTCCTTTTGCAACGATTACCCCTAATCCTGGGCTTGCGTCCACCACATAGTCAAATCCCTGAGCGGCCGCGACTTTCTCGATCGCTGCTTTTGCTTTTATTGAAATAGGCTCAAATAATTCCGCCTGTTTTTTGGCAAGTTCTTGTTGAGCTACCGATTGGGCATCTGAAATATTTCTCTCAAATCCCTGCAATTCCTGAGCACGTTTTTGGTTCTCTTCTTCAGATTTGGATTCAGCTTCATTGGAATATTGCTGGTACTTATTCTTAAGTTCTGTCATTGAACTTTCAATGTCGGCCCGATAGGTCTCCTGCAACTTCTTCAATTCTGCCTGGGCGGCCTTCATATCCGGCATTTCCGCCAACAATTCAGTCACATTAATGTGTGCCATTTTACTTTGTGCCTGTGTAAACTGTGTCAGTGCAAAGACAAACACTAGGGCCATGGCAAATTTTTTCACTTGTTTCATGATGTAATAATTATTTGAGTGATAAGGTTATCAATTACTATTTAGTTTATGGTATCTTTTTCTTTCTCTGTTAGCTTCTTACGATCTTCTTCTTTGGCTTTCTTACGGGCTTCCCTTTCTTCTAAAAGTTTCTTTCTCCGCTCTTCATAAGCCTTCTTTCTTTCTTCTCTCAGTCTTAACTGTTCTGCTCTTTTCTCATCTACCGATTTTGCTCTCGCATCTGCAGCTTCCGCTGCTCTGTCTTGTCGCTCTTGCAATGCATCGCTAATGGGCTCTACTGTTTCTCCTTCGAACTCCTCTAACTTGCTACGCTGAACTTCTTTCTTTTTCGGCTTGCTGATCTTGCGGGTTCTTCCAATCTCCCGAAGCACTAGTTCACTGATATCATGTCTTTTTTCGGAGTACAACATTACAACATCCGCTGATTTATCAAAAATGAAATCATATTTGCGGTTCGCACCTATCTTCTGTACTTCGTTGAACACCTGGTCCTGAATAGGCT
>JAHHLF010000166.1 GCA_018679315.1 Bacteroidia bacterium
AGTTGTTGGGATCTAATATTAGCCCTTTTGATCATTCGGTAGCCAATATAGATACAAACCAGACCAACCAGTTCTGTAATAAACAGGACTTCTACATAACCGAACCGGGTAAAACTCCCTCCAACGCCGGGTAACAATGCTCCTATGGCTATCCAGATGTTTCCTTTAAAATATACTTTTTTATCGTCTTGCCTATAGTACTTTATAGCCGAATAAATGGCCCCTCCAAATAAAAATACAAAGGCATATAAATTGATCAAGGGCGAGAACAAGCGCACCCACTGCCATTCGAATGCACTTCCTGTTAGTCGGTAATCGAAATTTTCCGGGATCTGCACCGGACTTAATATTACTATAGCCGAGGCAATCAATATGATCGTCACAATAAGAACGGTAGTTATATGTCCAAATTTTTTAGACATTAACAGATAGACCGATCCTTGGGCAAGGGGGAAGCCACCTAATAATGCCCCGACTATATACCAAAATTTTAAATTAAACTCATGCCACCCAAAAAGAGCGTGCAGGCTTTCGCTCAGTGTGCCTAAGCCAAAAGTCAATACGCCCAGGGTCCACCAAAGCAGGTAATATGTTTTCCTATGCTTATAATGATTTAGGATCTCCAAGAAGAAGAACCATGCGAAAATCGTTGTTAGGATCGGAACAAACCCGATGATCTTGATCATAGGAATGTTTACCTAAAAGTTGTCTGATCCTTCATTAGGTTGGTAGGCATAGCTAAATGTGTAGTACCGTAGATCATTCGTTGCGATCTCCGCAGTGATCGTTTCCGGAGCATCCTTATAATAACTCAAGATCTCAACTTTTGCATAGCGGTTGTCGCGTGTGCGGATAACAAGAATCCTCCCTGGTATGGGTTCGATCGTATTTGCCATCGGATTGTATGAATACCAACCATTCCCACTTCCGGAAGGAATTGCATAGCCGGAAGCCGAATCCTGTACAAATTCTGAGCGGGTCACTGAAGCAATGTCTGCAAAGGTGCCTGTTGCAATGTACGCAGCCCCGGTGCCTGTGCGTTCCGGCTCATCAGTTGTTCCGAGTGAGACTCCCCCGTTAATTATGATCGATGTTCCACGGAAAGCAATGTCCCAATCTGTACTGCTCGTGGTTGTATTACCACTCGCAAAATCAAACCTGGTAAATTCTCCTTCAATTGGCCCTTGACCTTGCCCTCCTGTTTGAGGTGCATAGAGGTTGGTAAATGTATTCGACTGAACCTGAAGCAATTCAGGCCCGTCATCATCGGAGCTACATCCCCAAACAATTAAGGCAAAAACTAGTAATCCTAAAAACTTTTTCATAGTAGAGATATTAAAAATTGATTGTAATTTTTCCATATATAATTCTTCCTGGAATATTGCTGATGTTCTGAGGATCTTTAAAATCCAAAACATTGTCCATTCCCAGGCCAATTTCATAGTGTTTTGCAATTGACTTATTTAATGCGATATCCCAAATGCTATACCCATCCACGAAGTCATCAAAACGATCCAGATAGGTATTTCCATTGGTATCGAATAAAGCAAATTTGCTTCTATAGGTTCCCCGAATATTTGCATTCGCTTTCCATTCCTTATGAGCATAGAACATTTTGAAATTCGCCATATGCCGTGAGCGATTAAACAGACCAAAGTAATCCTGTTCTCCTAATTGAAATGCGGGAGATGTAGGAGTCTCCCGGGCAAATACCTGCCCCTGAGCAAAGGCATCAATTGCTTCCTGATCTTTGGCAAATAAAATCTGGTATCCCCCGGATAGACGAACAGCTTCTGTAATATTCCATCGGCCTTCGACTTCCAGGCCTTGTGTGATTACTTCATCAATATTAAAATAACTGAAAACATTCTGACCATTGGTCTTATTGGCGATCACACGCGTGTCTATAAGGTCCTGGATCGCATTATAAAAAATATTCATGCTTCCACCTACCTTAGTATTCGGTGTATAGTCTACACCAAAATTGATGCCGATAGAATTTTCAGGAGTTAGACGGTCGTTAAACACTTCCGCTGAGATTACGGTATTAGCGATCTGCCCCTGCGCTTCCAATTCATTCAATTCATCTAAGGCTGCATTATACCCCAAAACTGTATATCCAATACTGCTATTCGAGAAATTAAAATACAATTGCCTGAAGTC
>JAHHLF010000075.1 GCA_018679315.1 Bacteroidia bacterium
ATCCAACATATCTATTTTCTCCAATTGGGTAGCAGCGCCGAATTCTGGTGTCATTACGTAGAGGGAAACATCGCTGTGCTCGATGATCTCTGTATCGCTCTGGCCGATCCCGGATGTCTCAAGGATCACCAGGTCAAAATTAGCGGCTTTAACGATCTCAACGGCTTCATTTACATATTTGGATAGGGCCAGGTTGGATTGGCGTGTCGCCAGGCTGCGCATATATACCCTGGGATTATTGATGGCATTCATTCGGATGCGATCTCCCAGCAAGGCTCCTCCGGTCTTCCGTTTCGAGGGATCCACAGAAATAATCGCCACTTCTTTTTCCGGAAAATCGGCTAAAAAGCGCCTCACCAATTCGTCTACTAAAGAGGATTTCCCTGCGCCTCCCGTTCCTGTAATCCCTAGTACCGGAATATTTTTTGTTTTGTTTTCCTCGTGAATCGAATTAAGAATATCTTGAACGGATTTAGGAAAATTTTCCGCCGCTGATATTAATCGGGCTATAGCTTTAGGATCTTTAGATTTTAGTACCTGGTGTTCGTCATTAAGCTGATCGCCGAGCGGCATATCTGATTTGGAGACAAGATCATTGATCATACCCTGAAGACCCATTTCACGGCCATCATCCGGACTGTATAATCGTGTGATCCCATAGTCCATCAATTCCTTGATCTCCTCGGGGAGGATCACTCCACCCCCACCTCCGAAGATCTTGATCTCCGGGCGGCCCTTTTCCTTAAGGAGATCATGCATGTATTTGAAATACTCATTGTGTCCACCCTGATAAGAGGTTATACAGATAGCGTGAACATCCTCCTGGATTGCCGTATTAACGACTTCTTCGACGCTTCGGTCATGGCCAAGATGGATTACCTCTACACCAGTTGACTGAATGATCCTTCGCATAATATTTATGGATACATCATGGCCGTCAAACAAGGAGGCTGCTGTAACTATCCTGATCTTATTCTTTGGGGTATAAGGGGTAACCGAAACCATGTTTCAAAGGTACGCTCTTATTGGCTCATGAGCAACGTCGTGAAGAAAGCTAAGTTGTTTGAAAAGAGGGCAAAAAAAAGGGATGCTTTCGCATCCCCTATTGATTATATATTAATAAGAAGTGGAACGACTAATTGTCATCTTCTTCAAATTTTGTATCTGCCATCCTACTTTTATTAGGGAGCATTAAGTTTTTTAAATCTAGCTCATACCCTTTTTTGTCGTAATCAATGGCTAACATGCCTTTTGTATCCAAAAACTCCAATTTCTCAAGAGAATCAAATCTGTTGTTCTGTATTTGTAAGACTTTGATATTATGAAGATCGGCTAATTCAATAGGGATCTCTCCACTTATTCGATTGTTAGATATGACAAGCTCTTGGAGTTGAGCTAATTGTCCAATTGTGGGTGGAATTGAGCCATTCAATTCATTATCAAAAACACCCAGGATTTCTAGTTGGATACACGCTCCAACTGTACTGGGAATGTTCCCAATTAATTTATTGCTAGATAAGTTAAGCTCTTTGAGATTAGTTAGATTACCAATGCTGGAAGGAATACTTCCAGAAATAAAATTATTGAACGCCGAGAACACTATCAATTCTTTCATATTGCCAATATTCTCAGGCAATTTTCCATCAATCTTATTCATTTCCAATCGAAGGATTCTCAGGGATGTAAGTTCTGTAATACCCTCTGGGATCTCTCCTGTAATGCTATTAAAAGTTAGATTCAATGAGCGCAATCGAGTTAATTGCTGTATACTTTCGGGAAGTGGCCCCATCAAGTTATTTCTCGTAAGATTGATCTCAACTACATGGTCACCAAAAACTTTAATTCCATACCATTGGTCCACAGTCTCATTCAAATCCCATTTCCTGATCCATTGATTACCGTTTGTACTTTGGTAAAGATCTTCCAAAGCTTGCCTTTCAGCCTGCGGTATTTCCGCATATGCCAAATTCAAAAAAAGGACTCCACTAAAGATAAAGGACAGCAGCTTTTTCATAAGGCGGTTGTTTTATCACTGTCAATAAACATGGTTTTATCAGATATTACTTACAAATATAATGTAAGAATACGATTAAGGGGGGATTTTATCGACGATCAACTCATTTTTGTTGTGAAACCTTCAAATTTTGTGGTATAGCGATATTTAGGGCTTTTTGGCCCTCGGATTTTTCCTGCTTTTTTCTATGTCTTCGGTTACATTTGCCCAGTCGGTCATCAAGTTTTCAAGCTGTAATTTCATATCCTGATATCGATCGAAGAAGGAAGGATCTGAGGATATCTCTTCATATTTCATTTGAAGGTCATGATCCATCGAGGCAATAACCGACTCTATATCCCCTATTTTTTTTTCTATAGAATTAAGTTTATTCTTTAACGATTTGAATCGCTTTTGATCTTGATAGGAAGAAGAACCCGATCTCTTATCGGTGATCTTCTTTACTTGTTTCTCATTTTTCTCTATATCACGAAATGATTCTGCTTCCCTTTCTTCCAGGTAGTAATCTATATCACCCAGATATTCTTTGATCGTCCGATCTCGAAATTCATAGACCCGGTCTGTGAGGCCTTGCATAAATTCCCGGTCATGCGACACTATAATAAGCGTTCCTTCAAAATCTTTAAGCGCCTTTTTGAGTACATTCTTGGAAGCAATGTCCAGATGATTGGTAGGTTCATCCATAACCAGAACATTAAAAGGTTGCAGAAGCATACGAGCCAGGGCGAGCCTGTTTCGCTCGCCACCGGAAAGTACACGGGTATATTTATCTACTTCTTCACTTCCAAAAAGAAAAGCCCCGAGTATGTCCCTTACTTTAGTCCGGCTGTGTTCTGTAGCAGCGGCTGTCATGCTCTCCAGCACTGTCTTTGACGGGTCCAGATGATCTGCCTGATCCTGTGCAAAATAGCCTACCTTGACTTTGTGCCCCATAGTTAGCTCTCCTTCGTATGCTAGATCCCCGACTAAGATCTTGGCGAGGGTGGTCTTACCTTCACCATTCCTTCCTACGAAAGCTATCTTTTGTTCACGCTCTACACGCAGTGCTACATTCTCCAATACTATCTTATCGTCAAAGCGTTTGGTCAGGCCGTTTAATTCGGCCACCACTTTGCCACTTCGTTCTGCCTGGGGAAATTTCACATTCATGACCTGTTGGTCTAATTCATCTACTTCAATGCGCTCCATCTTATCCAGCTTCTTTATAAGGGATTGGGCCATGGCTGCTTTGGAAGATTTAGCACGGAACCGATTGATCAGTCGCTCTGCCTGCTGGATCTCCCGGTCCTGGTTTTTCTTGGTCTTTCGTTGTTGTTCCCTGATCTCCTCCCTCAAGACTAAAAATTCAGAATAAGATTTTTTATAGTCATAGATCTGCCCCAGGCTGATCTCAATAGTTCTATTGGTAACCCTGTCCAAAAACATCTGATCATGCGATACCAGCAAAACTGCTCCACCAAACTGGGCTAGGAACTGCTCCAGCCAAATTATAGAATGCAGATCTAGATGGTTCGTTGGTTCATCCAGTAGCAGGATGTCATTTTCCTGAAGCAATAATTTAGCGATCTCTACACGCATGCGCCATCCACCGGAGAAAGTTTCCGTAGGCATATCGAAATCAGTAGCTTCAAACCCCAGGCCTTTTAATACGCGTTCTGCCTCTCCTTTATATGTATACCCTCCGGCGACTTCAAAGCGTTCAGTGCAATCGCTCAAATCATGTATTAGCTGGTTATATCCCTTTGAATCATAATCAGTCCGTTCGGCTAGCTTACCATTGATCTCATCTATCTTTTTTTCCAATACCAGGAGTTCCTCAAAAGCAAGGCACGTTTCTTCCATTACTGTACGGCCATCTTCAAAATCTACATCCTGCTTTAGAAATCCAATGGATATATCTTTATCGATAGCAATAGTACCTCCGTCTCCATTTTCCTGGCCCGCGATCATACGCATCAGCGTAGTCTTTCCGGCCCCGTTTTTTCCGATCAGACCTACTCGGTCTCCTGGGTTTAACCGGAATGTGATCCCATTAAAGACATCCTGGCCCCCGAAAGATTTAGAAAGTTGATTTACACTCAGCATTTTGTGACACGAGTTACAATAGTGCGATTAAGAATACGTTATTTTTGACAAAATTCCTGCAAATGTTCAAAAAAGGAAGCAAACTTTACAGCATCTTCACCGGGACTTGCCCAAAATGTCACCATGAGTCCATGTATGTATTCCGCAATCCATACAGGCCGGGTGGACTTTTTAAGATGCACCAGCGTTGCTCATGTTGCGAGACCAAATACAAAATGGAACCTTCGTTTTTCTACGGGGCCATGTATGTTAGTTATGCTGTTGGTGTAGCTATAGCGATTGCAGTGTTTCTAATAAGCTCAGTGATCATGGATGCCTCATTGCCAAAAACGTTCATCGTTATTGTTTCCACATTGGTCCTGCTGCTTCCTGTGATCATCAGACTCTCAAGGAACATCTGGATCAACCTGTTTGTCAGCTACCATCCAGAGGCTTGTATCGATCAGAGCCTTTGATATCTTTTTTCGTATCGATCAATACTTAATTCGGGAAGCAATTCTTTTCCTTTCTCCAGGTATTCCCATAAATGTCTCCCCAGCCAGGGGGCCATCAAAACTCCTCTTGAACCCAATCCGTTGTACAGCACAAGATTGTTGTATTGAGGATGCCTTCCCAGTAAAGGCCTGCGATCAGGCACAGTAGGCCTTATTCCGGCTTCCTGGGCAACAATCTCATAAGGGCAACTGATCATCGATTCCAGCTGTTCACTTAATCGTATCCTGGCCGCTTGCGTAGGTTCATAGGTTAAATCCGATCGATCGTAAGTCGCCCCTACCTTGTACAAATCGTCACCAATAGGTAAAATAAAAACAGGGCCTTTTATCAAAGAGTCCAGCTGTAACTCCAGAGCTTTAATTGTTAATAGTTCTCCTTTATTGCCGACAAGCGGGATGTAGTCAAAATAGGTAAGTGCTGTATTCCTGTGCCCGATAGCCCAAATGATACGTTTTGCTTTAAGGTCGCGATATCGAACAGCGTCTTTTGTTAGGTCAAGGGCACTCATATCGAATGTTTCCAAGCTATGGCGACCTTGTTTGCTTAGGTTTTCCCTATATTTCTGCACTAGCTTTGGTACATTTACCCGTCCCGTTTCGAGTACGTTCCCAAAGCCATAAGGAGCAATTAAAGCCTCGTTTGTATTTTGGATGATCTCAGTAGAAAGAAAACGCTTTAATCGGGGATCAGAGGCTGCTTCAAACCAAAGGTTTTGTTCTTCAGCCGAGGCAAAGCGTCTCTTCAATGTCGTCTCTTCTAAAAAATTCATGTTTAGCTTTACCTCCAGATCCCGATAAAAAGGCAATGCATAATCCAGAAAGCTATCCCCTTTCCAAACAGCCTTGAATCTATTCAGGACGACGGGGTTATAGACCCCCCCGGCTACCGTTGAGGCCATTTGCTTCCCGTCTGATATTACATGAAAAGAATGCCCATTTTCTTCCAGGGCCTCGCAGATCGAAACTCCGGCTAGTCCAAGACCGACAACAAGATAGTCTAGCATAGTGTAAAGGTAATAAGGCTGAAGGTGTTGTATAAAAAAACATCCCGGCGATTTGCCGGGATGCTAATTTGGTATGAATTGGAATTCAGATCAGGTCATTAATAGGCCCACATATCTTGTTCACGATCGCGGATCGTTTCCTTGATCCTGTCTGCTTCAAGCAACTGGAACAAGGCATTGTCTGCTATATATTCCTGGATCGTACGATCTCCGTGAACATTTTCTTCCTTGTAGATCACACCGTTAAAACGCCTTGCGTTCAACAGCATATCAAAGGAAATGGGCTGTGCAGAATTGCGTTGGTTATACACTTTTGCATCGTGCAGGATCTGCCTGGCACTTGGATACCAAACCCAGAATAATTCTACTTTGGCGTCCGCAGGATCCATAGAGTCGTCATCTATAAAGTTAACGTCCGGTGCAACGGGTGCAATACCCAGCAATCTGTATTTTAATTCTCCCTGTCTTTTATCGAAATACCAGATACCTTTGATCCTGTATTCTTCAATATCAGCGGCAGTAAGTGACCTGCGGTTGATGAATTCTTCAGAGATCTGTTCACCAGCATTGATCTGCTCGTAACCAAGGTCTGTCGTATCCACTTTTTGCAGGGTAGCTTCCAGGTCTTCAAACTTTCGTTTTTCAGTAAAATAGGAATCTACATACACGTCAGTCAGTTTTCCGTTTTGGATGTTCTTCATAAAAACATCATACAGAGACCTTCTGTCTGCACCTATATCAATAGTATCTGTGGGATAGTAGAGCGGAAAGTTTACTCGCTCATCCAAATCTACTACTTCCCAGATGGTTTTTGACCACAGGATATCCCTGTCATCAACATAACCATATTCCAGTGGAGAGTCATTATCGTTGGCTTTTTGCTCTTCGGTTCTGACACCTATCTCCTCCGGCTTCTTAGCGTTCAGGATATTTGCCTGAGCGCATATGCTTACCGGAAGTAAGGCAATTGCTCCACTAATTAAAACTTGCTTCCAATTCATGAGTTTACTATTTAGTCTTAATTGGTGATCTCCACAATAACGGGAGAAACCTTCTTCAATTTATACGTTCGATTATTCGTAATGTATGCTTGTACGTCAAAGATTTGAACGGCATCACCGCGCTTAGCGCGTTTTAGGGCCGACTTAGCTCTGGAGTCCAGCTTGTTACCTTTTACATTTACTGTAGGCTGTCCTGGTACTTTGAATTTGAATCCGCTAACCGCAAGGTTAAGGTCAAAATCAAAGTCTTCAAGAAGGGCCCCAATCGTAGAGATCTCAAGATTTCTTCTAGGCATCTTAGAGCTACCGGTCTCTCCTCGAATAGAACCAGCTGGTCTTGGTATATCTTTAATTCTGAATTCAGATCTAGAGGATACACGCTGACCATCAGGTAATACACCAGAGGCAGTAATAGTAACTTGACGACCGGTTCCAGGGTTCATGGCATAGCGACTACCGCTAACCTTTTTAAGTCCTGGAGCAGAAGCACTCACTTTATTATTTGGTATGCCGGGAATGGAGATAGACATTGGGTTGGTAACACCTCGGTACACAACGTTCATCTTGTCTGCTGCGATTAAAGCCGCATTTGGCTTAGTGATCGTCGCAAAGCTGGATGAAACTGGTACTTCAGTGCGCTCACCATCCTGAATGAATGCAAGATTTCCTTCGATCTTGTGATCTCCGGGAGCTCCGGCGCTAACTGTTAACTTAACTTGACCGTCCTTAATTTCGTAATCTTTTCCTTCTGTAAGCTTGCGCCCATCAAGGGTAAGATTAACTTCATTCGGACGAGTAGTAGCATCTTTACGACCTAGTACAACAGCACCTGAGAATGGTTCACCGGCATAGAAAGCCGACTTCTCTTGCTCGAGTAAAGTTGTATAATTAGTCATAGAGATCTCACTGGTCAACTGTCCTTCTAACATGGATTTCAATGCATCCTGTTCTGTGGCCTTAACATCAGCCTGGAGCTGTGTTAATTTGGTCAAAGAGGCAACCAGAGGGAAGCCCTCATAGTTGTAGTTGAGCCAATCTATCTTTCGTCCATCACGACGTTCTACTTTTCCGTTGGCATCACCAGTTTCAAATCGGGCTTTGGCAGCAGCTTTCACTTCTTCCATCCCGCTCTCCGGTAATACAGCAATCACTTGATCGCGATAGTCATTTAAACGTTTCATAAATTCTTTCCCTCCCGGGGCCAGGTTATCTCCCTGCCAGAATTTCTGATCTAAATAATCGGCCTTGTCCATCACCTGATAATCGGTAGGATCTTCAATATCCTTGACCATTTCAGACTTCAGATTTTCCAAATAGTTGAAATAATCTGCAGACATGTCCTTTATTTTCTTGGCATCCTCTAAAAGCGGACCAAATTTTTCCGCATTTTCAGATGCTTTAGTTTCTAAACCTGTTAAGAAAGCTACATTATTCTCAGTGGTTTTTGCATTAGAAGCCTCTAGCTTTTCGTTCATCAATCCGAACGCAGCTAAAACTTCTTTACTCATGTTTAGCGCCAGCATTGCGATGAAGATCAAATACATTAAGTTGATCATCTTCTGACGTGGTGTCAATTTTCCTCCTGCCATGGTTTCTAATTAGTTTTTAAATTAACTTGATTTGGGTTAACAATTATTGAACTAATTATTTAGTGCTCATGGCTGATAACATACCACCGTAAACTCCATTCAATGAAGAAAGGTTTGAAGCTAAAGATTCCATTTGATCTTTAAGAGCTCCAGCGTTAGCTACAACTTCTTCGTTGATGGAAGCCTGGCGGCTTGCACTGTCTAATTGTACTTTATAAAGGCTGTTTAATGACTCCATTTGAGAAGCAGCTTCAGACATTTCTTCAGAGTAGCGCTGTGTAGATTCCATAGCGTCTACGGTAGGGGCAATTCCCTTAGCCGCACCTTCAAAATTCCTGATGCTGTCACCAAGACTGTTCATAAGCTCAACGTCAACGTTGGCTTCTTTAAGTAATTCATCTAGTTTCCTAGATAACATTCCTTCAGCTTCTTGAGCCTCTTGAACTGAATTTTTCCCACTGGAAGCACCTCCTGATAATTCAGGATATACTAACGACCAATCGTATTCGTCGTCTACGGGTTCAAATGCACTGATCGCGAAGATCAAAGCTTCTGTAATTAGTCCAACAGCAAGGAGAAGACCACCTGTAAGGGGGCCAAATTCCCAGTGAAGAATCTTAAACAACGCCCCGATAATTACTACCGAAGCTCCTAGGCCATAGGCCATGTTGAATAATTTCTTTGTTGATTTAGATTGTGCCATAATTTTAAATTTAATTTTAGTTTAATGTTTATAATA
>JAHHLF010000307.1 GCA_018679315.1 Bacteroidia bacterium
TGAAGCCATTGTAAAAGGCGAGTCTATGCCGGAACCCGGTTTACCAGAATCTTTCAATGTACTGATGCACGAGCTCAAAGGACTGGGCTTGGATATCAGGTTGGAAGAATAAGGAGTCAATAATAATTTACAATCACCATTAGTATCATGGCAAGATTAAAAGATAACGTACAAACAAAAAGGTTTAATAAGATCTCTATTGGTCTGTCTTCTCCGGAAGCAATTCTGGCCGAATCCAGAGGCGAGGTGTTAAAACCTGAAACTATTAATTATCGTACCCACAAACCGGAACGGGATGGACTCTTTTGCGAGCGCATTTTTGGCCCGGTTAAGGATTACGAATGTGCATGCGGAAAATACAAGCGTATCCGTTATCGGGGTATCGTTTGTGATCGATGTGGGGTAGAAGTGACCGAGAAGAAGGTACGTCGTGACCGTGTCGGGCATATTAACCTGGTTGTTCCGGTCGCACATATTTGGTATTTCCGCTCTTTACCTAATAAGATCGGATACCTGCTCGGACTTCCGTCTAAGAAATTAGACATGATCATTTACTACGAGCGTTACGTGGTGATCCAGCCGGGTATTGCAAAAGGACCTGAGGATGCAGAGATCCAGAAGATGGATTTCCTTACGGAGGAAGAATATCTCAATATACTAGAGAACATTCCACCTGAGAATCAATACCTGGAGGATTCTGATCCAAATAAATTCATCGCTAAGATGGGAGCTGAGTGTCTAATCGATCTTCTTTCCAGGATCGATCTGGAACAGCTTTCCTATGAATTACGTCATAAGGCAAATACAGAAACCTCAAAGCAGCGTAAGACGGAAGCTCTTAAAAGACTTCAAGTTGTTGAAGCCTTGAGGGAATCGCAAAATAACAGGGAGAACAGGCCGGAGTGGATGATCATGAAGGTAGTACCAGTGATCCCGCCGGAATTGAGACCTCTTGTGCCTCTTGATGGTGGACGTTTTGCCACTTCCGATCTTAACGATCTGTACCGAAGAGTGATCATCAGGAACAATCGTTTGAAGCGATTGATGGAGATCAAAGCTCCTGAAGTGATCCTGCGTAACGAAAAACGTATGCTTCAGGAAGCGGTAGACTCTTTATTTGACAATACACGTAAGGCTTCTGCTGTTAAGACAGAATCTAACCGACCTTTAAAATCCCTTTCAGATTCCCTGAAAGGAAAACAAGGGAGATTCCGCCAGAACTTACTAGGTAAGCGGGTAGATTATTCTGCACGTTCTGTGATCGTTGTAGGCCCTGAAATGAAATTATACGAATGCGGTTTGCCGAAAGATATGGCCGCAGAATTATACAAGCCTTTTGTGATCCGTAAGCTCATTGAGCGTGGGATCGTGAAAACTGTGAAGTCTGCGAAAAAGATCATAGACAAGAAAGAGCCGGTCGTTTGGGATATCCTTGAAAATGTATTGAAAGGACACCCGGTACTTTTAAACCGGGCCCCCACATTGCACAGATTGGGAATTCAGGCCTTCCAACCACGATTGATCGAAGGGAAAGCAATTAGACTGCACCCATTGGTTTGTACGGCGTTCAATGCCGACTTTGACGGGGATCAGATGGCTGTTCACCTACCATTAGGGCCGGAAGCTGTATTGGAATCTCAACTGTTGATGCTCGCTTCTCATAACATTCTGAATCCTGCAAATGGTTCGCCAATTACGGTACCATCCCAGGATATGGTTTTGGGTCTGTACTATATGACCAAGGAGCGTAAGTCGACAAAGGAATACAAAGTAAAAGGAGAAGGACTTGTTTTCTACTCAGATGAAGAAGTGATGATCGCTTTCAATGAGGGCAGAGCCGAATTGAATGCAGGTATTAAGGTTCGAACTAAGAATTTCAATGAAGAAGGAGAATTAGTAGACCAGATCATTGAGACCACCGTCGGACGTGTGCTCTTTAACAGGGTAGTGCCGGAAGAAGCTGGCTTCGTGAACGATGTCCTGAACAAGAAGTCACTTCGGGATATTATTGGTAAGATCCTGGCTGTAACCGATGTACCTACGACTGCAGCCTTTCTGGATAAGATCAAGACAATGGGCTATGAGTTTGCTTTCAAAGGAGGACTTTCTTTCAGTCTTGGGGATATTATCATTCCAGAAGAAAAAGATGAAATGATCACTGATGCCAACGAACAGGTAGATGGGATCATGATGAATTATAATATGGGTCTGATCACGAACAATGAACGATACAATCAGGTCATTGACGTGTGGACATCAACAAATGCCATGCTTACGGAATTGGCAATGAAACGAATCCGTGAAGATCAGCAAGGTTTCAATTCAGTGTATATGATGCTGGATTCTGGAGCCAGGGGATCTAAAGAACAGATTCGTCAGCTTACCGGTATGCGTGGGTTGATGGCCAAACCTAAGAAATCTACTGCCGGAGGTGGAGAGATCATTGAGAACCCGATCCTTGCGAACTTTAAGGAAGGATTGTCTATTCTTGAATACTTTATTTCTACCCACGGTGCGAGAAAGGGATTGGCAGATACCGCTTTGAAAACGGCTGATGCCGGATATTTGACCAGACGATTAGTGGATGTATCCCAGGACGTGATCATCAATTTTGACGATTGTGGAACGCTCAGGGGTATTGAAACAAAAGCCCTTAAAAAGAATGAAGAGATCGTTGAGACACTCGGCGAACGGATTCTTGGAAGGGTATCGCTACATGATGTTTTTGATCCATTAACGGAAGAAATTATCGTTCATGCCGGGGAGCAGATCATGGAATCTCATGTAAAAAAGATCGGTTCTTCTCCTATAGAAAGCATTGAAGTACGCTCTGCTTTAACCTGTGAAGCCAAAAAAGGTATTTGTGCTAAATGCTACGGAAGAAACCTGGCGACCAATAAAATGGTTCAGCGTGGTGAGGCCGTTGGTGTCGTTGCCGCACAGTCTATTGGTGAACCGGGTACCCAGCTTACGCTGCGTACATTCCACGTAGGCGGTATTGCAGGTAACATCTCTGAAGAGAGCAGGCTGGAAGCTAAATTTGATGGAGTTGTAGAGATCGAAGATCTTCGACTGGTAAAGGGTCAGGATGCTGAAGGTAAGAAGGTTGATATTGTTATCTCCCGTACTTCTGAGATCAAGATCATGGATCAAAATACAGGGATAACGCTGAGTACCAATAACATACCATATGGTTCTCAAATTTTCACTAAGAATGGCGCCAAGATCAAAGCAGGCACAACCATCTGTCAGTGGGATCCATATAACGGGGTGATCGTATCTGAGTTTACAGGTAAGATCGCTTACGAAAATATTGAGCAAGGTGTTACCTACCAGGTAGAGATCGATGAACAAACCGGATTCCAGGAGAAAGTGATCTCTGAATCGAGGAACAAGAAATTGATCCCTACTTTATTGATCATGAACACTAAGAATGAGGTTTTAAGATCATATAACTTACCCGTAGGTTCTCACTTGATGGTAGATGATGGGGATAAGATCAAGGAAGGAAAGATCCTTGTGAAGATCCCGCGTAAATCTGCTAAAACAGGCGATATTACAGGAGGTTTACCACGTGTTACGGAATTATTTGAAGCACGAAACCCTTCTAACCCGGCTGTTGTTTCTGAGATCGATGGTGTGGTTTCCTTTGGAAAGATCAAAAGAGGTAACCGTGAGATCATCATAGAAGCAAAGAGTGGAGAGATCAAGAAATACCTGGTGAAATTATCGAACCAGATCCTTGTTCAGGAAAATGATTATGTACGTGCCGGAATGCCACTATCTGATGGAGCCATTACACCTGAAGATATACTGTCTATCAAAGGACCCTCTGCCGTGCAGCAATATTTAGTGAACGAAGTTCAGGAAGTATACAGGCTCCAGGGTGTTAAGATCAATGATAAGCACTTTGAAGTGGTCGTAAGGCAAATGATGCGTAAGGTTCGTATTCAGGATTCTGGCGATACTACCTTCCTTGAAAACCAATTGGTCCATAAAGACGATTTTATCCGGGAGAATGATGAAATCTATGGAATGAAGGTGGTTGAGGAAGCAGGAGAATCTGAGAGTCTGCAAGCAGGTCAGATCATTTCAGCGCGTGAACTAAGGGATGAAAATTCTATTCTGAGGCGTTCTGATAAGAAATTGGTCGAAGCCCGCGATGCCATAGCAGCAACGGCGACTCCTATATTACAGGGGATCACCCGTGCTTCTCTGCAGACTAAGTC
>JAHHLF010000152.1 GCA_018679315.1 Bacteroidia bacterium
AAAATAAAAAAGGTGGAGAAGTCTCCACCTTTTTTGCCCCAAATCTTACCATGAACTTAACCTACTTATGCTATGGCAAGCCTAAAGTAAACGAGTCACTCACCAGACCTCTATAAATCCGATGAAATACACTTTTTATCGATGAAATACACTTTTTCATCGATTTGCTGCAAAATTCGCTCAGTACGCTCGTTGATTCTTGCCTTCGTAGAAATTTATAAAAGCTCTGTTCACTACCCTGTTGCCTCCGGGTGTGGGATAGTCACCGGTAAAGTACCAATCGCCTAAATTATGAGGACAGGCCTTATGTAAATTTTCTATGGTCTGATATATTACCTGAACCTCTGCGCGTACATGGTCGGGACATAATAACTCAGCGATCTTATTTGAAATTTGTTCAGGCGTTAGTGAAGCATAGAATTCCTGCACATGATTGACGACCTGCTTTGCAGGTAAGTCCATAGAACCAATACACTTTTCATAAACACGCTTGATCAAATCCTCATTTCCTGCATCTTTGTGTAATTGAAGTGCAGCCCTGAAAGCAATAAAATCTTCGAGCTTGGCCATATCTATTCCATAGCAGTCGGGATATCTGATCTGTGGGGCAGAAGAAACAACTACGATCTTTTCTGGCCCCAAGCGATCTAAAATGCTAAGGATACTCTTCCGCAAAGTAGTACCCCGAACGATACTATCGTCTATAATCACAAGATTATCCCCGGCTTCAACAGAACCGTAAGTGATATCATAAACATGCGCGACCAGATCATCTCTGCTGCTGTCCTGGGTAATAAATGTTCTAAGCTTGGCATCCTTGATAGCCACCTTCTCGATGCGCGGCCTGATATTGAGTATTCTATGCAGATCTTCACTGGTAATCGCATTCCCCAAATCCAGAATTTGTTTTTCCTTCTTTGAATTCAGATAGTTTTGCGCTTCTCGCACCATACCGAGAAAGGAAGTTTCGGCCGTATTCGGAATATAGGAGAATACAGTATTCAATAAATTGTGATCTATGGCTTCCAGAATCTGTGGAAACAAAAAACGCCCCAGGTTCTTTCGTTCTTCATAGATCTCCTTATCGCTACCCCTGGAAAAATAAATGCGTTCAAAGGAACAGGCTCTTCGTGTTTGTGGTTTTAAAACTTCCTGGATTGAAACACTGGCATCCTTCTTTACGATCAATGCATGCCCGGGATCTAACTCCTTAATTTCGTCATAGCGCACATTAAAAACTGTTTGAATAGCCGGCCGCTCTGAAGCGACAACGACCACTTCTTCATCCTGATAAAAATAAGCAGGCCTTATTCCGGAAGGATCTCTGAGTACAAAGGCATCTCCATGCCCTAACATTCCTGCCATGGTATAGCCTCCATCCCAGTTCTTAGCAGATTTGCGCAAGATCTTAGCCACATTCAATCGATCGGCAATTATCGATGAGGCTTCTATTTTAGAATGCCCCTGTTTTTTTATGTCCTTATATAACTTGCCCACCGCATCATCCAGAAAGTGACCTATTTTTTCCATAACGGTAATTGTATCGGCTTTCTCTTTGGGATGCTGACCTAATTGAACGAGATTATCAAAAAGCTCATGTACATTGGTCATATTAAAATTACCTGCAACGATCAGGTTGCGATGCATCCAATTATTCTGACGTAAAAAAGGATGTACCGTTTCTAAACTATTCTTGCCAAAAGTGCCATAGCGCACATGTCCCAGCATTAATTCACCGATATAGGGCAGATTACTTTTCTGCCAGGAGACATCATCCTCCTTACCTGGATTCTCACCCAGTAAGGTAGCCACACGGGCATTGATCTGGTCAAAAATATCCTGAATGGGTTGGGGTTGCACCGAACGGATCCTGCTCATATAACGATCCCCTGGAGCCATATTTAGTTTGATGCTCGCAAAGCCCGCCCCATCTTGCCCACGGTTGTGCTGCTTTTCCATCATCAGGTACATCTTATGTACCGGATAAAAGGCTGTACCGTATTTTTCCTTATAGTACTCAAGGGGTTTACGCAGGCGGATCAGGGATATACCGCATTCGTGCTTGATGGCATCACTCATGAAGTCTTCTTCTAAGCGTTAGCAGTTTGGGAATCATTGTAGCTCAATATCAAATTGGGTCAATTCTCTAAATTGTTTGAGTCGGTTCGTAACCTCCCTTTCGGTAAGGTTAAGCATGCGTTCCGTGCCAAATCGTTCTACACAAAAGGATGCGAGATTGGATCCATGAATGACGGCGTTTCGCATATTATTAAAGGACACATTCTGTGTTTCGGCCAGATAGCCAACGAATCCTCCGGCAAAAGTATCGCCAGCCCCGGTTGGATCAAATACTTCTTCTAATGGCAGGGCCGGTGCAAAGAAAATATTCTGCTGTTTAAACAACAAGGCACCGTGCTCTCCTTTTTTGATCACAACATATTTGGGCCCCATACCTTGAATTACCATAGCGGCTTTAACCAGCGAGTACTCATCACTTAATTGCCTGGCTTCCGAATCATTTATCGCGATAACATCAACCTTTTTAATTACTTCCATAAGGGAATCCATACTATGATCCATCCAATAGTTCATAGTATCGAGCACTACTAATTTGGGACGATAATCCATTTGGCGCAGCACACTCATCTGAATATCGGGGTGCAGGTTGCCAAGCATTACGACATCTGCATCTTTGAAATGTTCTGGTACTTTTGGATCAAAGTCTGCCAGGACATTGAGTTCAGTGACCAAGGTATCCCTGCTGTTCAGGTCATTGTGATATCGGCCACTCCAAAAAAAGGTTTTCCCTCCTTTAATAACTTCAATAGCCGAGGTATCAATATTTTCATCATTTAGCAGATCGATATAAGAAGAAGGAAAATCTTCACCAACCACAGAAACTATAGCTGATTGAATGTTATATCTGGAGGCAGCCAGGCCAATAAAGGTGCCAGCGCCGCCCAAAATTTTGTCGGTTTTTCCGAAGGGTGTTTCGATGGCATCAAAGGCAACCGTACCGACAATCAAAAGCTTACCCATAGGTGGAGATCATTTGCTGCAAATATACCTTTTTTAGAATGCAAATCAGGCAGGTAATTTCAAGCTTTCCGGGTGGGATTATTT
>JAHHLF010000200.1 GCA_018679315.1 Bacteroidia bacterium
AAATAATCCATATATGCAAGGACATCCGGGATGCCTCTATCGAAGAAGATCAATTCTGATTCTCCCTTCGAGGCATCTATGTATTGCTGAGTTCTCCCGTGCAGTAACTTTTGGTTAAAGGCCATAGGATCATCAACAAAAGCCAACGGATTCGTTGTGATCTCATTCTGATTATCTTCTAATTTGGCGGCCTCTGTCATGGTCCGAATAATCTCCGGAACACAGGTAAATCCCTTATCAGCCAAACTTTGTATAACTGTTGTTTTACCTGTTCCAGGCCCGCCTGTAATGACAACTTTTTTTAGCTCCAAGATTTATGTAATAAACGCAAAAGTAATGATAATGGAAATGCCCTAAAAATTGGGTGTTTAGAGCTATATTTGCAAAAATTTGAAAATGAATCAGGAAGAGGAAAAGGAATTTTACGACCGATTGAGCAAAGAGCTTGCCGATAGCACAACCTGGCCCTCAGATTACCTGTTCAAGTTTATCGTCACCACTAATGATGAAAAGATCCAAACTATTCATCAGATCTTTGACAATTCCGGAGCAGTGATCGAATCGCGACAATCGCGAAAGGGAAAATACACCAGTATCTCGGTAACTATCAATTTAGAAGATCCGGAAGCTGTGATCAACTACTACAAGCAGGTAAGCCGTATTGAGGGTGTTATATCGCTCTGATAACTGCTTTGTGGCATAATTTTAGTAATTTGCGGCCGTTTACAAGCTGTCCTGGCATGTAAAGCTATAACTCTAATACTCAAGATATTTGAATCCAGTTGAAAATTTAGAATATAATTCAGAACGTCCTAAGTTAATAATCCCGGAATACGGTCGCCATTTCCAGAAAATGGTAGACTATGCGGTGTCTATAGAGGATGATGAAGAAAGAAACAAAGTAGCCAAGGCTATCATTAGTGTAATGGGTAATTTGCAACCTCACCTCAGAGATGTTCCGGATTTCCAGCATAAGTTATGGGATCAACTTTTTATAATGTCCGATTTTAAACTTAAAGTTGATTCGCCTTTTCCAATCCCTATTAAAGAAGTTTTGGAGGCACGTCCTGAGCCTTTGGAATATCCTCAAAATCATCCTAAATACAGGTTTTACGGTAACAATATTAAAAGGATGATCGATGTAGCCATAAATTGGGAGGAAGGTGATCTAAGAGCAGGCCTGGAATTCGCCATTGCCAACCACATGAAGAAATGCTACCTCAACTGGAATAAAGATACAGTTGATGATAAGGTCATATTCAATCATTTATTTGAATTGAGTGAGGGCAAAATAGATCTGGCCAAAAGAGAAGAGAGTCTGACAGAGAGTGACCAATTCCTTAAAGCAAAGACCTCTAAATCTAATCGTGGAGGAAGTGGCAAGAAAAGTCAGCGCAGTTCAGGCCGCAATAAAAAGCGTCATAAATAGATACCACCTTTGATGGGGACATTTAAAATTGAAGGCGGACATAAATTAAAGGGTGAAATAACACCACAGGGAGCAAAGAATGAAGCACTACAAATACTTTGCGCTGTCCTCCTGACTTCAGAACCAGTAACGATCCACAACATTCCGGATATTCTGGATGTCAATAAGCTTATTGGCCTCTTGGGCGACCTGGGCGTAAAGGTGGATAAGCTCAGTAAAGGATCCTACAGGTTTCAGGCAGATTCTGTAAACCTGGAATACTTACAATCGGAAGATTTTAAAAGAGATGGGCGCGGACTGCGTGGTTCCATAATGCTGGTAGGGCCACTTCTGGGGCGCTATGGGCAAGGGTATATTCCTAAGCCTGGCGGCGATAAAATAGGCAGACGCCGTTTAGATACGCATTTTCAGGGATTCATAAACCTGGGGGCTACATTCCGATATAATCGCGAAGAACATTTCTATGGGGTAGAGGCAGATCAGTTGAAAGGGACCTATATGTTGCTGGATGAAGCCTCTGTAACCGGAACAGCTAATATTGTAATGGCTGCGGTTTTGGCAGAAGGCACCTCTACCATTTACAATGCCGCATGTGAACCGTATTTGCAGCAATTGTGCAATATGCTCAACAGAATGGGCGCTAAGATCACAGGCATAGGCTCAAACTTACTTACTGTTGAAGGTGTATCGTCCCTTAAGGGAACAGAGCATACGATGTTGCCGGATATGATCGAGATCGGAAGTTGGATCGGACTTGCCGCAATGACGCAAAGTGCGCTGACCATTAAAAATGTGAGTTGGGAAAACTTGGGCCAGATCCCAACTATCTTTAGCCGAATTGGCATCACTATTGAGCGACAAGGGGATGATATCTTTATTCCTGAACACAAAGATGGCTATGAAATTCAGCATTTTATTGATGGGTCCATCCTGACCATAGCAGATGCGCCATGGCCAGGCCTGACACCTGATCTGCTGAGTATTATTCTAGTGGTAGCAACACAGGCAAGGGGTGAAGTGCTCATCCATCAAAAGATGTTTGAAAGTCGACTCTTTTTTGTAGATAAGCTTATAGACATGGGGGCCAAGATCATTCTGTGTGATCCGCACAGGGCGACAGTAATTGGCCACGATTTTAAGTCTACCTTAAAGGCAACAACTATGGTTTCTCCTGATATACGTGCTGGCGTTTCCTTGTTGATCGCAGCCTTATCTGCTAAGGGAACTTCAACAATTCATAATATTGAGCAAATTGATCGGGGATATGAAGATATCGATAACCGATTAAGAGCCATAGGTGCAAAAATCACGCGAAGTCAGGCCAACTAGCCCATTTCTTCAAGCTTACCATCTGGAAATAGTGCAAATCTGCCACGCTCTCTGTCGTGCACTTGCTCGGCTACTGGCCAGGGCCAGCCGCCAAATTGAGTTTTACCGTAATCGCGCATTGCTTCGCGAATCTCCTGATCTGTATTCATGACAAACGGACCGTATTTTGCCACAGGTTCGCCAATGGGCTTGCCTTCCAGGATAAGCATCCTGCTTTGCCGGTCGCCATTTTGTATTTGCAAATCCAATTCTCCATCCAGATAGAGACCTGTAAGTTCCGGGATGGGCTTATCATTTATTTCCATAGAATCACCTTTAAAATAATAAAGAGACCTGTTGATGCCTGCCGGAATGTGCTCTAGAGCAAAAGAGGTTTTTGGGTCGAGCGTGACCAGCATGATGCGCACATGATTATGTACATCGGCAGCCCAGGAATCCGGCGCTGCGCCCGGCGCATCCTGACCCTTGTAAGCACCTGCGATCAATTTAATTTGCACTCCGTCTTCCTTGATTTCGGGAATAGTCTCCCGCCAAAGCATCTTGAAGTGGGGTTGTACAAATTTTTTCGCTCTGGGAAGATTTAACCACAGCTGTAAAAGTTCTAATGGATTTTCGGTGTCCCGATTCAGTAAAGGGAACATTTCGGAATGCTGCACGCCTATTCCAGCTGTCATCCATTGAACGTCACCATCGCCAAAACGGCCGGCAGCACCCAGGGAATCAGAATGGTCGCAATATCCTTTATTGGCAAGAGTAACCGTTTCAAATCCGCGGTGCGGGTGATAGGGAAAACCCGGAACTTTCTTACCGTGATACATACGCCATCCGTCCTTGATCTGGAAGTCACTGCCCAGAGCACGTCCTTCCAATGACTCGGCAGGACCCATCTCTTCATTGCCTTTTGGGTAATGATCCAGGTGATAAGCACAAAAAAGGAAGGGATCTTGTGTATCCCAAATAGGACCTAAAGGAAATTTTTTCATAGCAATGGGATTAAAATTATTGGTATTCGTCTATTTCAACACATAGGAGACAAAGGCAAATTTATTGCCACCCGGAGACCATGAAGGTACGTTTATGGTTCCCTGGCCTCCAAAAAGGGTGCACAATGT
>JAHHLF010000138.1 GCA_018679315.1 Bacteroidia bacterium
AGGTATATGGCTGTCCAAAAAGATATCCACAAAGCGCTTATAATTTTTGTATAACATTATCATACTGAAATTGGAAAAGAAAGAATAAAAATGTATTATGACCTCTTAAAATTTCTAACCTTTAGAATACTATATGAGGCAATTAAAGATTATCAAGCAAGTTACCAACCGAGAATCAAAATCACTAGATAAATACTTGCAAGATATCAGCAAAATAGAATTAATTACTGCCCAGGAAGAAGTAGAATTAGCACAACGCATACGCACCGGAGATCAAGCAGCTCTTGAAAAATTAACGAACGCAAACCTTCGCTTTGTTGTTTCCGTGGCCAAACAATACCAAAATCAAGGTCTTAAACTACCGGATCTGATCAATGAAGGAAATGTAGGCTTGGTGAAAGCTGCTAAGCGATTTGATGAGACGCGTGGGTTTAAATTTATTTCGTATGCGGTATGGTGGATACGTCAATCCATCTTGCAGGCATTAGCTGAGCAATCCAGGGTAGTCCGGCTCCCCTTAAATAAGATTGGATCTATCAATAAGATCAAAAAGACTTTTTCATATCTGGAGCAAGCACATGAACGCCCACCTTCAGCAGAAGAGATCGCCAAGGAATTGGAGATGAGTGTGAATGAGGTGAAGCAATCCCTAAAGAATTCCGGCCGGCACATATCTATGGATGCGCCTCTAAAGGAAGGTGAGGATTCAAATCTATATGATGTGATGCGTTCCGGGGAATCACCCAGACCTGATAAGGAGTTGATGCTGCAATCCCTGAACACAGAGATCAATCGGGCACTAGAGACATTATCCCCTCGGGAAGCCGATGTGGTAAAACTGTATTACGGAATTGGAGACCAGCAATCCATGACCCTGGCTGAAATTGGTCAGACTTTTGATCTTACCCGTGAGCGTGTAAGGCAGATACGGGAAAAGGCGATTCGGAAACTGCGCCATAATTCCAGAAGCAAATTATTGAAAGCGTATTTAGGCTAGTAAAATAAAAAAAGGGGACCCATAGAGGTCCCCTTTTATTTGATAAAAGATCACTTAAACGTATTAAGAGCAACCTAAACGGCTGATCTCATAGTCGGCCAGCATGTCGTTCAATGTTTCCAGAAAACTCATGTAAGCCGCGTTGTCTTGATTTTGTTCTGCCATAGTATCTGTTTTTTAAAACCGAAAAAGCCGATAAGACTACAAGTAATCCAGTTCGGCTAATTCGTTTAAACTTAAAATTTCATTCAATGCTCGGAGGAAATCTAAATACTCCTCCCCGTAGGTATCGTATAACATGGTAAGCGGGGTTTGTAACTTATTAGTTGATCTGGGTACTTTTACTTTACTAGAACGTAAACGTATTAAATAGCATATGTCTCCCCAAGGAATTGTGGTGAACTATGCTTTTTTTGTTGTGAAATGTCAAATCCATAACCGTTTATCGTTAAAATCGTGGATTATATCGGAAACCTACCGTCATTGCTAAGAAATACGCACCTGGCTGACTCAGAAATTCCTGTCTTGTAAGTCCGAGATTCGCTTTATAGAGGTTGGCTACGCTTTTGCCTGTAAATTGATATTCCATCAGTATTTGCTGGGATTCTACGTAAAGAATAGACTCTGAAAGCAGTGTTTCTCCTGCAAACAATTGTTGTGATTCAGGGGAAACGCCCAGGCTTAAAATCAATCCCAGGTAATTGTCTCCTGTTTTGCCATATTTTCGGGCCAATAAAGAACCGGCATAGCCCATTGGATTATCACTCCTTGGCGTGAGATAGGGTCTTGCAGAGAAATAATAATTTCCGCTGTACAGACCTGCCGAACCAGTGATCATAGTTGCCGCGCTTTCCCTGAAATCGATATATAGTAACCCGGCAGACATTTCCATCGTCTTCGAAATCATTCTGTATAACTCCGCCCCTGCCCTGTGAGAAGGAAAAATGTTTGAAGCAGAATAGCCATAGTTCAAATACAGGTAATTCTTTTTATCGAATTGCGGATAGGCATCTATTTCATATTGCATACCGGTTTTTTGAAACCTGTTGGCATAGGAAATTCTGGGTATGATCTTCCCGATCTTCGTCTGGTATTGGTATTCGATACCTGCCAGATACTGCGCATCATACACCTGGTCAAAAATATCGACATTACTGATCAGTCCCAATGTATGTTTAAAATTACCTGTCTCCTTATTGCGTCTGCTAAGTGCCACAGTTTCTTCCTGCGCTGGTAAGGCCTCCTTCAGGAGTCGTTCATCTATCTTTTTCTTCAGAAATAGCAATTCGGGATCATTAGGCAGATGTTCCAGCGCCTGAGACACTTTATTCAAGGCTACTATTTCACTAGCATCATACAGTTCGTTGTTGATATCGGCGATCCATACCTCCAGATTTTTCTTATCTGTTAAGGTGATCCGGTTAAAATGGATCCTTGCCTCGTCATACCTGCCTTCCCAACAATATGTTTTGGCTAGCAAATTCCTGACATCGCTGTATTCAGGGTATTCCACCAGGATATCCTGCAATATCGGTCTGGCGGCTTCATAATTGCCTTCAAATGCCATTTTCCTGGCCGACATAAAGGCCTTGTCCGGATCCGATACGGCCAATGTGTCTTCCTGTCCGTAAAAGACCAGCGGGATACTGAGTACCAATAGAAAAAGTAAAAATTTATTCATGGGTGCTATGGACCTTCATCTATCGCCGGGTCTTTTCAGGCAATACACTTACGGCTTGATTGTTTAGGCTTTTTTTACTGAGATTCTTGGCACGGGCTATCTTATCCTGAACCGACTTCTCCTTAATATTATTCTTCTCGGCAAGAATTGCTATGTCCAGTGCCTTGTCATTGTTGTTAGACCAATAATAGACATCGAGCAAGGCCTCATACCCACTGGCATAACTTGGGTGCCTTCTAATAGTCTGCTCAAGAATGGCCGAAGCTTTATCAAAATGCTGCTGCCAACCATATATCCGGGCCATTAAAATCTCAGTGTCTACATGACCGGGTACATTTGCCAAAATGTATTTACAGAGCAACATGGCGTGCTTACTGTTGTTCTTAAGGGCCAGGTCGCGCGCCTTGCGATAGCCTTTGTCGTAGTCTTTTCCGTTAAAAACACTATTGATCCAGGCGATCTCACGTTTGGTAAAACCGGGGATCTCAAACTTAAATAGTGTATTCTCTGCCGGCATGATCTTATTTTCTGCGATCATGTATTCGTTTCGGACATTGATCTCAGATCGGATCCTGGTCAAATTGCCCTCCATGCCCTCATTCTCTGCTTCGTACCAAATATTATCCTGTCCAAGGCGGTATAGCTCACCATCGCCTAATAGATAATCGTCTTTGATCAGCGATTTAACTTTGCCGTCTTCATCATAGATGGCTATCTCTTTACCCACATTTTGCCGTTCAGGTGAAAGGTTGCTGCCCGTCCATGCCACAAAATTTGGCATACTAAATTTATATTCCTCATCCAGCAGTTGCACTAAAGCAGGGGCAATATCGGCGTGGGAAACCAGGTTATTGAATTTTTTAGGTTCTTTTAGAAGCGGACTATAGATCAATAAGGGTACCCGGGCAGAGGCAATGTGTTCGTTCTCTAGTTCAGAACGCGGCTCACTATTTCCGGTGATAATAAAAATTGTGTTTTAGAACTCTGGCTTCGATCGGTAGTAGTTCTCTATAAGTTCTTTCAAGGCGTCATCGGCATAGGCCATACTAGCTAACTTAGCTCGTTTAGAGCGTAAGGATCGACTTGTTCTCCAATCCAGGCCGGCTTCATCAATGATCTTTGTGATCCTGCTTCGATACCTGCTTCGCTCAGGAATGAGATAGGGTCTCCGGGTACTCAGTGTATGGAGTACCTCCAGTTTGGATCCTTGCACGCCTGCAAAGCGATCATTCCAATAGCGATATAATTCCTTATCAGGATAACCCAGGGAAATACGCGCTGCATCTTTTTCCTGTTTCCTATATCCAGGACCGAAGTCCTTTTTGTCTATCATTTGATCTATATGTTCCTGGGTTAGGAATTTATCTACTTTCCCCAAGGAACTGTTACCACCATAATGATAGGATGTATAATATCCGTTAGCAGATAGAATGCTGAAAAGTGTGTTTCTGTTAACGTATTCCTCAGAATCGAGAAAACTATTTTCAGCTATCGGCAAAGAACCTGTGATCACCGGCAAACTGGCTGAACCTGTTGTATTGCTCATATGATTACTCCAGCTTAGTGATCTTTTCTTTAGTGACTGCAGAAAAGGCATCACCCCTTTTATTGGGCTTTGGTCATGGAAGAATTCAGATTCTAACCCATCCATTACTAGGAACACAATATTGGGTTTCTCCTCATTAAAATTAAAATATTCAGAAAGGGATTGATCCGATTCATATAGCTTTAGCAAGGGATATTGCACAGTAACTTTGTATTTAGTTGAACGTGCATATTTTTTGAAATACGACTCAACTAAATATTGGGTCTTATTCTCATTTACAGGGTTCTTCTCAGAAATGAGGGTCGCCAGGAACCATGTTAAAACAATAAGCGTAAAAGGATACATTTTGTTTATGACCTTATAAGATGATGAGTTGATCTTATAGAACAAATACATCATTGCAGTCGTGATAGGGATCAATAGCAACAGACTAAGAAAGATTTTTCCTAAAGTGGTACGGTCTGCAAATTTTTGTACAAAATCAGCACCAAGGCTTTCGTAATATCTCACATAGTACTCAATGAGCATCCCTTCTAATACGAGCAGGCCAAGAAATACGATCGCAGCAAAACCAAAGCCTAATAATTTTCGGTATCCTTCGAGGAAATTAAAAATGGAAGCCAGAAAAAAGGCCACCAATGCTGTAAATCCACTGTGGTGAATTACCAAAGTGAAAAAACTGCTATTCCAGATAGAAGGTAGGACGCCATCAAAATAAAGTCGCGCAAATTGATAGGCAGATAAGACAACCAGACATCCAAAAAAAGCGAAAGTCAGTCGAATAAAATCCCTGAGGGTTTTACGCCTTTGTCCAAACCAGATATGTTGTATATATCCCTTCATATTTACGTTGTCGCAAATCCTTTTCGTACCTGTTCTCCCCAACCCGCGTTAGCTTTTGTCAATTTTTTATAATTCCCTCGAACCGCCGACCAAACAACGATCGGATGAAAAGTCAGGGGTTCTATTAATGCACAAAAAAGTAAAATGAGAATATCTTTTGTTTTTCGGTATTGATTGTATGAAAAGACATCCATCAACACAGCGAATACAGAAAACGTCATAGCAAAAGTGTACACCATGGCTGTGAGCGCAATAAAGAATTGCCAATTAAGGATCCCCAGATAATAGAAGACTACTACTGTAAAGAATCCAAAGAACTCCAGCAGAGGTGTCAGCCATTCATAGAATAGCCAATAGGGATAACTCAACAATCCCAAGCGTCCAAAACGAGGATTGAATAGCATATCACGATGGGTCACCAGGGTTTCCAGGTTCCCCCTCGCCCATCTATCGCGTTGGTTTATCAATATTTTAAGATCTTCCGGCACTTCGGTCCAGCACAAGGGATCCGGAATATAAGAGACGGTATATGGCTTATTCCTATTGTGCATATATCGTCGCATGCGAAATACGATCTCCATATCTTCGCCCACGGTATTGGTATCATAGCCCCCTGCTGCCAGGGCAATTTCCCTGTCAAAAAATCCGAAAGCCCCTGAAATGATAAGCAGACTGTCTATCCTGCCCCATGCCATTCTCCCTATTAAGAATGAACGGGTGTATTCTAACAGCTGAAATTTGGCCAGCCAGCTCTTGGGTAATTTAATTTCTTTAAGCACCCCATCTTCAATTTTGCAGGAATTCGCAACTCTGATTACTCCCCCAACCGCAATAACGCGCTTCGTTGAATGTTGAATAAAGGATTTGACAACATGTAGTAGCGCATCCGGATGTAAGAGACAATCCACATCAATGCAGCCTACATATTGGCTGCTGGAAAGACTTAAGCCTGCGTTTAAGGCATCGGATTTACCTCCATTTTCCTTATCTACGAGTGTCAGTTTTGAGAGATCCTTCTTGTTGGATCTATACACGGCCCTTACGGGTTTCGATCTCCAGTTAGGATCGTTTATGAAGGCTACGGGCTCCATATCGAATGTGCGGATCATTTGTTCCAGCGTATCATCCTTACTTCCGTCATTTACAACGATCACTTCATACTTATCGTAATTCAAAGAGAGCAATGAGCGGACATTCTCTACGATGGTCAATCCTTCGTTATAGGCAGGGGCAATAATTGAAATGGTTGGAGAGATGGGTGAGTCAATTAAGCCTTTGAGCTGACCGAAACTGTTCTTTTTGCGGTAGTGGAAAGTGTTCCTCGTAGACAGATAGCCCATGCCAGTGTACATTATCATCAATCCGGCCGTGAATAAAAAGAATACGATATTTATGTATTCCAGAACACTATTGAATAACCCGCTACTCATATTTTTTCTTTACTAGCTTTTTAATTCGTAAACCTGATAATATTAAAGCGTAATTTTGGTCAATGTTTCCGGGGATTTCGTCAATTGATCCAATCTTCCTTATCCCCCTGTTTCATTTCATATTCTGCATCGATCGCAAATTCCGGCACGAGCCAAGGATTTGAATCATAAAGCGGTAATTCCGTTGTCTCCGCATTTTCTTGCGGATACAATCGTTGGGTCAGAATTTCTATATTTCGATCAGCACTTTGTCTGATTTTTGCCGACTTATCATCTTGAAGTTTGCGCATGAACAGTATATCACGTTCATCGCCGTAGCGCGAAATTTCATCGAGCAGCAAAAGTTTTTCTTCCATGTCAGAGGCTTCATAATACAGTTCAAAAGCACTGATATAGGTATCCTGTTTCTCACTGGCATGTATACTATCTGAAAAGATCTGATCCAATGAACGCATTTCCTTTTTGAAGGATTCCGGATATATGTCCATGCTGAAATCAAGAGTTCCTGAAACTAAGTCTTGTATGCTGAGATCTTCGTTTTGTTCTGACCATTCGAGCTCAAAATTTGGTTCCAGGAAGTCAGAAGTATCGGGTACATCAGTAACTTCATTATAGATCACATGAATGGTGAATATTTCATTCTCTTGAGCATCTCCATTTTCTTTGGCGTCCCTAAACTCGTAGTTCGATTGATCGGGTAGTTCAGAAAGGGCTGCAAAGTCAAGAAGCTTATCTACAGCGTCCTTCTCCCTGGCAAATTTGGCGATATCGATATAATCTTCATCAGCCTGATGCGCTTTTGGATTTTTAAGCTTCTTTGTTTTAACCTTGATCTGCTCAGCAGAGGCCTTCAGCAATGAATGGAATGCAGCATTGCTATCCTCCAAGCCCATTGTTTTGTCTATCTCAAAGTGAGGCTCTTCCATGTTTACCTTAATTTCCTGGGCGACCACAGGAAGATCCTGGAGCTCTGAACTGGTGATAAGGTCTAAGGCGAAATTTTCTTGGTGTCCATTTTGGTCATATTTCTGAAAATCCGGAGATTTCAATACTTCTTCAAATTGCTCTTGAATATCGTTTAGGTTGACGGCCTTAGGCGCATCTACTGATATTGATTCCTCACTAGGGGTTGGAAGTGCTCCGGGATAGTCCAGCAATTCTATTATTTCATTTGATGGTAAAATTGTTTCGGGCGCTAATGCATTGATCATACCTATGGCCTTACTTTTGATCAAATGCTCTTTCTCACGCTGCTCAACTTCCTTTAAGAAGGGGATTTCATCCTTGGTACCTAAATGACCAATGGCAGCCAGCAAGGCAAGTTTCACTTCAGGCTGGCAAATCCAGAAAACAGCTTTGAATAGCGGAAGGGCTTCACGTATTTCAAAAGCCCGCAGGCAATTAATTGCCTCAACTTTTATGGAATCATCCCGATGTTTTACCAGTTTGAGGATTGAATCCATCGCGTCATCCTGCTCAAAACTTTTGATCAATCTTAGTGCAAACAGGACAACAAATTTATTCTTAGAAGTGAGCCAAAGACGGAAATGGGGTGGTTTGTAGTTATCCAGGCTTTGTAGGGTTTCCAAAAGTTTGAGCTGCTGCCATTCTGATATCTTGCATGTAGCAGTATCCAGGAAGTAATTAATGCCTTCGTGCTTGAGCGCTACGGTGGCTACTTGGGCCTGTTTTCTGACAATACTTCGATTATCATTAATAAATTTGCGAATATAGATGTAGGCGCCGTTAACCTGCATCTGAGTAAGTTCATTTATCCCGCGGCAGACTACTTCCCAGCGTATGCTTTTCAATCGTTTAATAGCATCATGATGCAGGCCATAATGCTGGTAGATTTTAATCAGTCTTTGCCTGGCTTCTCCAGACAGGTCTGCTTGCAGATCCATGAGGATCTCACTAACCATTTTTCGGTTAGCTGGATTTTTCAGCATCTGCTGTAAAAGCACCTTCGCCTGCACAAAATCTTCCTTCTCTTTGCGTGTCGCCGCATCCTCATGAAAGATCAAAGTGCTGACTATGGGTGCAATATCCTTTTTAAGAACTATTGCTGTGCGTTCTTTTTTGCTTCGCTTTTGCTTTACGATAAAGACAAGGAAAAAATAGATCAACCCAACACCTATGAAGAAAAACACCAAATCCCACAAAAAACTGATCAGGATCAGCGGTAAACCACTCAAAGTTAATATCGATATGTAGGTTGTGTTGTTCAAAGATTCTTAATTCAATGCCTGTCTAATCCTTCCGACGATCTCCGACGCTGTAATATGTTGAGCCATATAATCATCGGCCCCAAGAGAAATGGCCTCCCGTAAGGCATCACTGTGTTCGGCTCCTGCAACCAAAATGATCGGGATGTCCTTTTTCTCAGGCTGCCGGATAAATTTTACGACCTCACTGCCAAAACTGGACTGTGAATACACGCTGCAAATAGCGACAACCGGTTCTGTATTCTGGAT
>JAHHLF010000309.1 GCA_018679315.1 Bacteroidia bacterium
CCCCTGATCAGGTTCGGAATAGCGATAAACCAACGGACGGTCCAGACTGATCACAGTTCCGTTAAAATCCAGATCAAATTGGGCAATATAAGCTTCGGGTGTCTCAGGCTTACCGATCAGGTCTGCATCTTCTACGGAATACATGCCCAGGCTTCCCTTTTTATTTAGCCAATAGGGACTGGTATATGTAGCATTGTCGGGTATTGATACCTGAAATTCAATGTTTTCTTTTTTGTTGTTCTCTATTGCCAGCTCCGATGTTTCGATGTCTTTGCCATTAATTTGAATGGCCTTCAGGGTAATGGGTGTGTCGCTGCGGTTTAAAGCTTCCACTTTCACTGTTACATCACTGCCCGGTACGGTCACTGGGGCTGATGTTGCTGCTTCAAGGTAAAGTCCGCTCACAGCTCCAATGAGCGCCTTTAATTCTTCACTTTTGATTGGCTTCCAATGAGCATCGGATACGTTTTGCAATAAACTATAGGCCTTTAGCAGATCCTTCAAGTGCACAGATGGGTTGGTAAAATTGAAGTTTTCTTCAACTGCATATAAGATCTCGCCGATCTTTTTACCACCTTCTATTCTCGACCAGCTTGTATCGATGCCTTCAAATATCGATTGATCTCCTTGGGGCAGATCCCCATTAATGATCTCCAGATATTCTGTTTCTGAGCCCCGAGTCGTCAATCGACCAAAACCCTGACATTTGTGCTGACTGCTCGCCATAGAGGCAAGCTCATTATTAGATAGTCCAAGAATAGGGTAGAAGACCCCGGTATCTACTGAGATCAGATTAGATTTATCTGCTTTTTCGAAATTTTCCCTACTTCCATAAAACCACCAGGACGTATTAAAAAATAAGCGTCTTGGCTGCCAAGTTTCCAAAGATTCTAATTGCGAAGGATAAGCATTATCTGAGCCTACCAGGTCAAAGGCTTCCGTACTTAACATGGCCGATGAGGTATGCTGACCATGCGTACTGCCCGGCGTACGGTGGTCGAATCGATTTACAATGACATCAGGCTTGAATTGCCTTATGACCCGGACTACATCTCCCAATACTTCCTCTTTATTCCAAATCCTGAGGGTTTCATCCGGATGCTTTGAATAGCCAAAATCTACGGCTCGCGTAAAAAATTGTTCCCCACCGTCAATGGAACGTGCGCCCAGCAATTCCTGGGTTCTCAAGACTCCCAGGAGCTCCTTTAATTCAGGGCCAATGAGATTTTGACCACCGTCGCCACGTGTTATTGACAAATAACCGGTACGTGCTTTGACCCCATTGGAGAGATAAGAAATTAAGCGCGTATTCTCATCATCAGGATGCGCGGCTATATACAGTGCGGATCCAAGAAAATTAAGCTTTTGTATGGAATGATAGATGTCTGATGATGATGGCTTTTCAGGCGCCTGCCCATGCATCTTAAAGAAGAAGAAACAGAAAAAAAGCAGCAGGGTGGATTGGAATCGCATAAAAGTGAATTAAAGGTGGCACCCAAATATAGGAAGAATGGGAGCCGGCTATGAATATGTTTAGAAGGTTTTAACACCTCAATCGGTAGGACTGCCTTCCGAATGATCCTTCTCGTCATGCAGTAGCAATACCGACTTCTGCAGCAATAGGTTATTGGGATAGGTCAATAATTCGCCGGCAGCTGTACGCAAATGCATATGATATGCCTTGATATCCTCTATCAGTAATTCGCCTTCATAATCAAGATCCTTGTCGTAGATCCGTATATGATCCCCGATCTTGAAAGGGAAGGAAAAAAACAGGATCACCCCTGCCGTTATATTACTCAAAATTGACCATTGTGCAAATACGGCAACACCAACAACCGCGAATACAGAGGACAGCAGAATGCCGATATCCTGGAACTTGATCCCCCAGATGAAGACTAATGCGATAAGAAGTATGGCACTGAGTCCAAATATGATAAACTTGCCAACTAAACGAGTGCGCATTTCATCAAAATGCCCGGCTCTGGCCACCTTTCGTATGGCTTTCATAATGACATATCTTACAAGCAGATAGATTACAAATAAGACAATAGAGGCGATCAATGCCTCTTGGTTGGTTGTAATAAAAGTGTTCATTTAAAGACCTAGTTTTTTACGTATATATTTTTCAAAAATACCACTAAAAAGCGGTCATACTATTGCCCGTAACGATTTATATAGTATTTGGGTGGGAAGCCCGACAACGTTGGTGTAGGAGCCTCGGATCTCCTCAATTCCCGCCAGCCCGATCCACTCCTGAATGCCATAGGCACCGGCTTTGTCCGAGGGATTCCCCTGATCGACATAGAACCGGATCTCCTCAGGGGATAAAAATGCCATTTTCACTTCTGTTTTGGCATGGACAACATGCTGCTCTTTCTGCGTTGTAAAGCAAATGGATGTATATACGTCATGCCATTTGTCCGATAAACTTCTAAGTGTGTTAATGGCATCATTTTCATCTTTTGGTTTGCCTAGCACCTGATCCTCAAACCAAACGATGGTATCTGCTGTAATAATGATCTCATCAGCTTGTATGTTATTTTTAAAGGGAGAAGCTTTTAATACGGCCAGGTAATCGGTGATCTCTTGCTTCACGAGTCCATCCGGATATTCCTCTTCCACAGGCATTAAGCGTACTTCAAAGGGGATTTTCAGAGCTGCCAGTAATTCCTGTCGTCTGGGAGAAGAGGAAGCTAGTACAACCGAATATGCCGAAAGACCCGGAATCATTTTACAGAATTCCTTTGATCCATTGATCCTGAACCCGCATAACCTGTTCAATGATATCCCGAACACAGCCATCTCCACCATTCTTATGCGACACATAATCGCTGATCGCTTTTATCTCAGCTACGGCATTGTTGGGGCAGCTTGCCACACCAGCTTTTTGCATGGCTTCGATATCGGGTAGATCATCCCCCATATAAGCTATCGATTCTGCTTTAAGATCATTCTCTATCATAAAGGCGTCTAGTATTTTGATCTTATCATGGACACCTAAGTGGATGTCGGTTACTCCTAAACCGGCAAGTCGTTTTTCAACCCCCTGATTGGTACCTCCTGTGATCACACAGATCTTGTATCCGGCCTCAACGGCTTGCTTAACAGCATAGCCGTCCTTGATACTCATGGTTCGCAATAATTCACCGGTGGTTGTTATTTGTACCGTACCGTCTGTAAAGACTCCGTCAACGTCAAAGACAAATGCTTTTATGGCAGGCAGGAGGGTTTTATAATTGGCTTTCATACTCGTTTTGTATTGATACAGAAATAGTTTTATACAGTTCGTGTTGGGCTTTATCTGCTATTAGTTGTAAGTGTTTTTCAATAACTGAGCTGTCTCCTCGGACAGCTGGTCCAGTTTGTGCTTTAGCAGCGCCTAAAATCTTGGCCTTGTTAACAGTCTCATCTAAAAGTGGATGTAAAATTTCCTTGGGAAGGTCGTGTTCTTCACAGATCTTTTCAGCCTGCCGGATCATATGATTTACAAAGTTATTTGTAAAAACGGCAGCAAGGTGCAAATGTTTTCGTTCACTCGAATCGACCCACCTGATTGACTCAGATATGGATCTTGCGAGGTTTTCTAAAAGTTCACGGTCTTCTGCCGATGCAGATTCCAGGCACAAAGGAACGGACTTAAAGTCAACATCCCGATCTGCACTCAATGTTTGTAACGGGTAAAAAACACCACGTCTTTTCATGGGTAGCAAAACATCCATGGGAATGCTTCCGGCTGTATGAACGACCAGTGCTTTTGAGGACTGAAGTTCTTTTTGAACAGAGGAGATCGCGTCATCCTTTACTGCTATCACAATAATATCGGCCTGATCATCAAATTCACCAATTTCAAGCACCTCATGTCCCGAAGATAGCACCTCGCTTTTGCGTTCTTTTTTTCCGTAAATCCCCAATAATTGTAAATCTTCCGAGCTGGAGAAGGCTTGGGCAAGTTTGGTAGAAACATTGCCGGTACCAATAAGGACAACTGACAGCATGCCCAAAAGTACACTTTTTTTTGCCTGGTACTTGGCAAAGAATTAACAGCCCTGCCGACATATTTCAATCCGTTTTGTCGGGGTAAAATCCCAAAAAGCATGTATTTTAGCATGCTAAAATCCCGCTAGACGCATTCATGCTAAATCTTATTAAAAAGATTTTATTCTCAAATCGGCTGATGGCGATTCTCTTTCTGCTATTCGCTGTCGCCATGGCTTTCGGAACTTTTGTAGAAAGCTGGTATAGTACTGAGACGGCACGGATCTATATCTATAATGCGACATGGTTTGAAGCCATCATGGTATTTTTTGTGATCAATTTCGTTGGAAATATCTCCAAATATCGTTTGTGGCGTCGTGAGAAATGGCCCATACTTACGCTGCACTTTTCCTGGATCCTGATAATAATTGGCGCTTTTGTAACCCGATATATCAGTTATGAAGGCATGATGCCTATTCGGGAAGGGGCCACGGAGAATATTTTTTATTCCGACAAGACTTACCTAACACTTAATGTGGATGGGGAGATCGACGGGGAGTTAAAAAGAAGGCCATTACAGGATGAGATCCTCGCTACTCCTGAAGGATTGAGATCAAGCTTGCCCTGGAATTTTGATTTTAACGGCCAACCCTTTGAGGTTACCTACAGCGGTTTTATGCGCGGTGCACAGGAAGGGATTATTCCTGATGAATCTGGAACCCGATACTTAAAAATAGTGGAAGCTGGAGAAGGCACCCGTCATGAGCACTTTTTGGAAGAAGGAAAAATAGCTAGTATTCACAATGTGCTTTTTGCACTTAATTCACCTACCGGTGGGGCGATCAATATCCAAGAGGAGAACGGGAAATACACGCTTAAAACTTCATTTGAGGGCAGCTTTTTGCGGATGGCGGATCAGTTATCAGGGGAAGTACAAAAGGATTCGGTGCAGGACTTGCAACTCCGCTCTTTATATACGATCGGAGGGATGCAATTTGTGATTCCAGAACCTTTGATCAAAGGTCGAACTGGAATAGTTCAAGTCCCTGAAAATGAGATTACTGAATTGACGCAAGATGCAATAATAATACAAATTTCGACAGGTGGTGAAACGGTAGAGAAAGCCATTCTCGGAGGGAAGGGAACTGCACAATTAAATAGCCCATTCCAGGTGGGCGGACTCAGTTTTTCCGCTGCCTATGGATCGAAGATCTATACACTCCCATTTCAAATTCAATTGCGAGATTTTATAGCAGAGAAATATCCGGGCACTGAAAAGGGCTATGCTTCATTTATGAGCAAGATCACGGTCAAAGACGAACGTCCATTTGATTATGATATCTATATGAACCATATTCTCGATCACAGGGGCTACCGATTCTTCCAGGCAAGTTTTGATCCGGATGAGAAAGGGACAGTCCTTTCAGTGAACCACGATGCCTGGGGTACAAGAATTACCTATGCGGGTTATTTTCTCCTTTATCTAGGGCTGATGGCCCTGATGTTCTTTGGAAAAACACGATTCAGGGAATTGGTAAGAAGCCTTGATAAGCTGCGGCACAAGAAGGCCACCATGGTTGCAGTGGCCCTATTCATCAGTACAACCCAATTATGGTCACAAGATACGCTCAGCACAGATCATCAGCACCCAGGGCCCACACAATTACAAATAGATTCCCTTTTAAGAGCAACTGCTGTATCTGAAGAACATGCAGCCCGCTTCGGAAAGTTGGTCATCCAGGATGATGGGGGCCGGATGAAACCGATGAACACTTTTGCATCCGAGGTCCTTAGAAAATTACGGTTTAAAACATCGTATAATGACCTTAATGCAGATCAGGTAATGCTGTCTATGATGCTCAATCCTGCACTTTGGTATAATGTGGAATTCATTGCCCTGGATAAGAAAAAACAAAATGATAGCATTCGCAATATCATTGGCGTTCCTAAAGGCCAGGTATATGTAAAAGCGACGGATTTCTTCGATACATCAGGAAATTACAAGCTGGGCCCATTCGTACGCGAAGCATATGCCACTAATACGCCTAATAAATTTCAGCAAGACTTCAAGGATGTGGATCTCAGATTGGGATTGCTCAATCGGGCTTTGAGTGGAGAGATCATCAAGATATTCCCATTATTGAATGATGAGAATAATAAATGGATCTCCGCAGTCGAGTACAGATCTGGAAAGTTCGTTGTAGGCGATACACTTTACAGCAATTTTATAAAAAACGCAGTGCCTTTCTATCTATTATCAGTACAAAATGGCATAGAAAAGGCCGATTATTCAGAAGCTAATAAACTCCTCGAGGCTTTTCATCAGAACCAGATCAATCATGGAAGTGAAGTACTCCCTTCCGATAAAAAAGTAGAGACTGAGGTATTATACAACAAGCTCGATATATTCAACAGGCTATATAAGTACTACGCACTTGTAGGGATCCTGATGTTTTTTGTGTTGATATTCCGCATTTTCAAGGACAGGCGTATTTGGGATATTGCCACTTATTTCTTTTCCGGGATCATCTACATCTTCTTTATTTGGCATACTGCCGGTTTGATCCTGCGATGGTATATATCCGGCCATGCACCCTGGTCTGATGCTTATGAGAGCATTCTCTATGTATCCTGGGCCGCCATGGGAATGGGCTTATTGCTCAGCAGGAAAAGCAAATTAACCCTGGCTGCCTCTGCATTTGTTACAGCCATGTTACTTTGGATAGCTCACCAAAGCTGGGTAGATCCTTCTATAGCCAACTTGGTACCCGTGTTAGATAGTTACTGGCTGATGATACACGTAGCTGTAATTGTAGGCAGCTACGGCCCTTTTACTGTAGGAATGATACTCGGGGTAGTTTCTCTTATTTTGATCATCCTCACAAATGACAAGAACAAGAAGAAAATGAAACTCAACCTAAAGGAATTGAGTATTATCAATGAAATGGTTCTTACCGTAGGACTGGTTATGCTTACAATTGGGAATTTCCTTGGAGGGCAATGGGCCAATGAAAGTTGGGGTCGGTATTGGGGATGGGATCCAAAAGAAACCTGGGCCCTTATTTCAATAATGGTATACGCATTTGTCCTGCATATGCGATTTGTTCCGGGTTTACGCGGACGATGGACACTTAGTTTTGCCAGTATCCTCGCCTTTGGCAGTATAATGATGACGTATTTTGGTGTGAATTTCTATTTGGTAGGATTGCATTCCTATGCCAGTGGGGCTCAGGTGATCACACCTGACTTTGTGTGGTATACCCTGGTGGCGATACTTCTTTTAGGTATCATAAGCCGATGGCGTTTCAAAGTGTACTACAGTTAGAAGCCACAGGCTCGTATTAATTTCTCATATTTACATTCGAATCAACCATATTTATACACCTGGCGCGTATGTCCAGTTCTTCTTTAACGCCTGCTAAACTTTTTCGGGCTTTTGTCGACGCCGTTTTAGGCAAAGAAAAAGAGTTCACTACCGGCAGTATCCGAAAAGCAATTTTTTTCCTGGCTATTCCCATGATCCTGGAGATGATGATGGAATCCATTTTTGCCGTTGTGGATATTGCCTATGTGTCTCAGGTTAGTGTAAATGCCGTTGCCACGATAGGCCTTACAGAATCTGTAATCACATTGGTTTACGCCATTGCCATAGGTCTGAGTATGGCAGCGACGGCAGTTGTAGCAAGGAGGATAGGCGAAAAGGATGTAAAGGGAGCCCGGGAAGCAGCGGCTCAAGCCATATTGCTAGGGATAGTAGTTGCTGTCATTGTAGGGATTATAGGGATCTTCTATGCCAAGGAGATTCTGGGTCTGATGGGAGGTGAACCTGATTTGATAGCTGAGGGCTATGGCTATACCCAATGGCTGATCGGTGGCAATATTACCATTTTGCTCCTCTTCCTTATCAATGCCATCTTCAGAGGAGCCGGTGATGCTTCCATAGCTATGTGGACATTGGTCTTATCAAACGGTCTCAATATTATTCTCGATCCCATTTTTATTTTTGGATTGGGCCCGATTCCCGAATACGGTGTGATGGGGGCTGGGATCGCAACAAATATTGGTCGGGGTACAGCGGTAATCTTCCAATTGGGAATTCTCTTTTTTGGTTGGAGTCGAATAAAATTAGGTGTGCGTGATATCGTAGTGAGACTTAAAACAATGCTCAATTTGATCGAGGTCTCCATAGGCGGAATTGCCCAGTTTTTTATTGGGACATCTAGCTGGGTATTTTTAATGCGGATCATGTCAGAATTCGGAAGTGATGTATTGGCAGGTTACACCATCGCCATTCGGGTAATGATGTTCACCTTTATGCCAGCATGGGGCATGAGCAACGCTGCTGCGACCTTAGTTGGTCAGAACCTCGGCGCGAAAAAGCCTGACCGTGCAGAACGTTCGGCTTGGATCACAGGTAAATACAACGCCTGGTTTATGGCCATCCTGTCACTGATATATCTCTTTTTTGCCGAAAACATCATACGCTTGTTTAATGAAGAAACCACTGTAGTCGAGAATGGTACTCTGTGCTTACAGATCATAGCCGCCGGATATATCTTTTATGCCTATGGCATGGTGATCTCACAAGCCTTTAATGGAGCTGGGGATACCCGTACGCCCACCAAGATCAATTTTATTTCTTTCTGGATCTTTCAGCTCCCCTTTGCCTATCTCGCCGCGATCACATTTGAATTAGGACCGCTGGGCGTCTTCCTGGCCATACTTTTTGCTGAGATTTTGCTTTCAGTGATCGCTATGGTATGGTTTAAAAAGGGTCGATGGAAAAAGGTACAGGTCTAAACTGATTTTTGTACATTTAATCTTCAAATTCCATCCCTTATGAAGCCAAAAAAACCCGGAATAAATACCCTTTGCACACATCATGGAGAATTAGAAGACAAGGAGTTTCACGGCGCCATTTCACCTTTGTACATGAGCACCTCCTATGCCTTTGAAGATGTGGATCAGAAAAGGTATCCCCGCTATTACAATACACCTAACCAGGAAGCCTTGTGTAAAAAAATAGCGGCTTTAGAGCATGCAGAGGATGCATTGATCTTCGGGAGCGGTATGGCAGCTATCAGCACCGGGATTATGGCATTTCTTGAAGCAGGTGATCATATCATACTGCAGAATTTGATCTATGGCGGCACCTATAATCTGATCGTCAGGCAATTTGAAAAATTCGGAATTTCCTATTCGTTTACAGATTCACTTGCCCCCGAAGATTTTGAACGTTTGATACGTCCGAATACCAAGGTGGTCTATATCGAGACTCCTTCAAACCCTATGCTGACCATAACAGATGTAAGAGCGATAGCGGAAATAGCGAAGCAACATGATTTGGTCTCTATGATCGACAACACCTTTGCCAGTCCGGTTAATCAAAACCCCATTGATATGGGTATCGATGTGGTTATCCATAGCGCGACCAAATATATGGGCGGGCATTCAGATATTTGTGCTGGTGCTGTAGCAACAACAAAGGAATACAGGGATCGGATCCATGACATGGGTATACGTCTTGGCGGTAGTTTAAGCGATTACACAGTATGGCTGCTAGAGCGTAGTTTAAAAACTCTGGGACTTCGTGTTCAAAGACAAAATGAGAATGCCATGATGCTGGCCGAATACCTGGAAGCAAACCCGCATGTCACCAAAGTATACTATCCCGGACTTCCGAACCATCCGGATCACGAACTAGCGAAAGCACAAATGCACGGCTATGGCGGTATGATGTCATTTGAACTGGATCCTTCTATAGATCCTGTTGCCTTTAGAAAAGCGTTAAAGCTTATTAAATCTTCTATGAGCCTGGCAGGAGTTGAGAGTACGGTACTTTCACCGGCAGAAACATCACATGCCCTGATCCCCAAAGAAGAACGTGAGCAATATGGTATAACGGACGGACTCATAAGATTTTCAGTAGGAATTGAAGAATCCGACGATCTGATCGCGGACATTCACCAGGCGCTCATGCAAGTGGTACCGGAAATAGTTGAGATGTCCAATAAATCTTAAAGAAGGAATTTGATGAAATTAGATATACTTGTTTTCGCCTCTCATCCGGATGATGCGGAATTAGGGGCTGGAGCCACCATTGCCAAATGCGTTGCCCAGGGTAAAAAAGTCGGTATCATTGATCTTACCCGAGGGGAATTAGGTACGCGTGGAACTGTGGAGATCCGCGAAAAGGAATCTGAAGCGGCCTCTAAGATCCTTGGTATCCACGCGCGAGACAACATGGAGTTTCTGGATGGATTTTTTAAAAACGATGAAGTGCATCAAATGGCCCTGATCCGAATGATTAGAAAGTACAGACCTGATGTAGTACTATGCAATGCTGTAGAAGATCGTCATATAGATCACGCCCGCGGAAGTAAACTGGTCAGTGATGCCTGCTTTCTAAGCGGATTATCTAAGATCGATTCTAAATTGGAAGGGGATGATCAATGGCAGGAATCCTGGCGTCCTTCCAGGGTGTATCACTATATCCAATGGAAGAACCTGGAGCCGGATTTTGTTGTAGATGTATCGGAATTCATCGAGAAGAAGGTAGAAGCCATAAAGGCCTATGCCTCTCAGTTCTATGATCCTGATAGCGATGAACCGGAGACACCTATAAGCAGCAAGAATTTTATTGATAGTATAATTTATCGCAGCCGTGACCTTGGCAGGTTAACAGGTGTGCAATATGCTGAAGGATTTACGGTTGAACGTTATCCGGTCGTTAATGATCTGGACGATCTGAATTAACTGGCTTTTCTGAACTTGTCTTTGGCCTTAGGCAGTGTAAAGAAGAAACAACTGCCTTTTCTGGGTGTACTTTCTACCCAAATTTGTCCCTGGTTTTTCTCTACCATTTCTTTGCAAAGTGACAGGCCTAATCCAGTACCCTTTTCATTGTGGGTTCCGCTGGTACTGGCATGAGTATTTTCGGAAAAAAGTTGCTTACGCACTTCTTCAGTCATACCAACACCGGTATCCCTAACGGAGATTTCCCAATGCGAATCGGCCTCACGTGCCTTAATGGTGATCATTCCATTGTCTGGGGTGAACTTGATCGCATTGCTTATTAAATTTCGTACAACAATATCTATCTGATTTGCATCTGCCCAGGATTGGGTATTTCCCGATAGGAGACTTGACATGCGGATTGACTTGCCGGCGGCTTGTTCAGATAACAGTTTGATATTGTCATCAATAATTGTCTCCAGAGCGACTAAGCCAGGTTTCGTTATAGCCCCATTCATTTGAGTGTGACCCCAAGAAAGGAGGTTATTTAAGGTAAAGGAAATATGTTCAATATCGTTGCGTAGTTTAGGGATCAGATCAAGAAATTCGTTCTTGGAAACGTCTCCCTGCGTATAAAGATTTAGTAAGCCCTGCAAGGCGCCAATGGGTCCGCGGAGGTCGTGGCCAATGATCGAAAAGAGCTTCGTTTTAGTTTCATTGTTTTCGCGTAACTGGGATTCACGCTCTTCAAGGATCTCTTTCTGGGCATTTAATTCTACATTCAATGCTTGATGTATCTTCCTGCTCCTGAACATCAGGTAGGCAATGAGTCCGATTATTAGAATAATAAATAAAGTAAGATTTATGTAGCGCCTTTGTTTGGCCAAAGCCTTGTCATTCTCAGTGATCAAATGCTCTTTCTGGCGCTCATATGCTGTTTTCGTCTTTAGCAATTCGAGACTCATTTTGGTCTTGTTCATGCTCAGGGTGTCCGATAGCTCCTGGTAAGTTTCATGATATTCCAGGGCGCATAGAAGATCTTCATTTTTCTTACTGAGTTTGTAGAGTAGTTGGGCACATTCTTGTTTGCCTTCCAGGTAGTTGATACGATCAGACAATGCCAAAGATCTGTACGCATAATCTGCAGAAATACTGTCTTGTTGCTGCCCGAGATAAGCTGCAGCAATACCATTGTAAAGATCTATTTTACCTCGGTCATCGTGCAATTTCTTTTGCAAGAGCTCCGCTTGC
>JAHHLF010000006.1 GCA_018679315.1 Bacteroidia bacterium
GCTATTCACAGAACAATTGAGCCGTGAACTTGACGGCAAGACCTTAGTAAGCATGGGCTTGGTTCGTGCAGATATGCTTTCATCCTTTGATATTAAACAAGACGTTTTGTTTGCTGAGTTTCATTGGGATGAGTTACTGGCCTGTCTTACTGACCAGGAAGTAAAATATCAGCCTATACCACGTTATCCTTTGGTAAAACGTGATCTGGCCTTGCTTATAAATGAGGATGTTTCTTTTAATTCTATACACGAATTAGCTTTCGCCACAGAAAGAAAGCTCTTAAAAAAGGTCGCTCTATTTGATGTTTATACCGGGAAAAATTTACCAGAAGGAAAAAAATCCTATGCCGTAAGCTTTAGCTTGATCGATAGTAAAAAGACCTTAACTGATTCCCAGATCGATAAGGTGATGAAGAAGCTCACACAAATATTCGAAAGTGAATTAGGAGCTCAGCTCCGCTAGTTAAAGCTTTGTCGGCAAGAATACCGTATCAATCACATGCACGACGCCATTACATTGATTGAAATCTGCTTTTAATATTCGCGCCTTATTTCCCAGGCTGTCTGCCAGGACTATATCCGTTCCATCCATGGTAGCCGTTAGCTCTTCACCTAAGATAGTCGTGAAAGTGGTACTTCCCTCTCCTCGGCATAATGCCTGCAGGATTTTGGAAGCAGAGAATTCACCAGCGACGATGTGGTGTGAGAGCACCTCAGCAAGTTCCTTTTTATTCTCGGGTTTCAGCAAGCGTTGAAATCCTTGCTTTGTCAGTTTTTCAAAGGCCTTGTCTACAGGGGCAAACATTGTAAAAGGTCCTTCATTGTCAAGGATCCAGTTAAGGTCCGTTGCTTTCGCAACTTCATATAAGACTTCATGGTCTTCCGAACTGGCAGTTGAGTGAATTATCGAATTCTCGAAATAAATTCGTTCGTTGGGCTTGGGGGATTGCGAGTAGATACTTGCATTCACTATACAGCACAACAGGGTCAGGGGGAGAACCTGGGTTTTCATATAGTTGTTTTGATAAAGGGTTGCCGTTCAAAGAGAACGGCATGGTTTTGCTTCCAAAGTACGATTTATGACCCTTGCTCCAACATTTTGAGAAGGTGACATATGAACATTAACAAAACATTAACAATTTGATCTGTTAAACAGAATTTGTCTTAGAGCAGGTCTTTCCTATTTTTATCCTATATCTAATGTCATGTTGTTTAAAAGGCTGGAGCTTGAAGAAATACTAAGGAACATTAAAAGTCGCTCGCAAAATGCAGAGCAACTCTTAACCAATGTGAAATCCTGGTTAGAAGCAGATCTTAAACGCGATGTTCGTATTGAGTCTACGCTAAGCACAGGAAGGCCTGCAGATAGCAATAGCTTTGTATTTGACCTGTTAGATGCAGATAAGATCTATCATATCAACCATATAAAAACGATCTGCATAGATTATCGACTCAGGTTTTTGGATACAAAGTATTTCAAAAGCGAGATCCCTGATGCGGCAAAGCAAAAAATTAAGGAACTGGAAACAGCACATAGTGCTGACTTAAAAGGATTCAAGATTATGGCGCCCTCGCGAATGTTTAAGTTGGAAGATAAAAATGACCCCATGCTATTTGCGCCTATAGGCAACGGGTATTTCTACCTTATCCATAAATGGGGCCGAGATCTGCACCCGCTTCGAAAATGGGTGGTATGGCCGCTTAAGAACATGGTAAACTTGCTATTTATTATTCTGCTCATAAGTTTTTTGTCTACGCTGGTAGTACCAGAAGGACTCTTTTCTAAACAGGGTTCCACCGCAGAATTCTTGATCATCTTCTTCTTTGTGTTTAAATCGATCATTGCAGTAGTACTTTTTTACGGTATTAGCCTTGGAAAAAACTTTAATCCAGCTATTTGGAATAGTAAGTACTTCAATGCGTAGGTAAATACATACGGGCTTTTATAAAAGCGAGCAGTCTATCCCTAATAAATTCCCAATTAACGAAAGGGGTGTTCATTTTAACGCCCCATTAACAAGTATGGAGGTTGGCATTTGCTAGTTTTGTCGGTGAAGTGTAGTCGCCTATTCTATGATTAGAATATTACTTGCCCTAATTGTTCTATCCCTTATTAGTTGCGTTTCAGAAAAGCGCACTGATGACAGCCGCGTTTATTTTGCCGGAGAGATCGTTAATCCTACCGCAGAAACAGTCGTTCTATATAAAGGAGATAGCTTAATCGATTCTGTTTCCCTGGATGAACAAAACAGATTTTTGATCAATCTTGATTCCGTCGAGGAAGGATTGCACCATTTTTATCATCACCCGGAACTCCAATATGTCTTTTTAGAAAAAGGTGACAGTCTGCAAATTCGATTGAATACAGTTGACTTTGATGAATCTTTGGTTTTTAGTGGACAAGGTGAAGAAGTGAATAATTTTCTCCTCGGTCTGTTTTTGGCCAATGAGCAAGAAGAAGATCTGGTATACTCGTATTATGATCTGGAACCCGATGATTTTAGCAATAGGATCGACTCCTTACAGCATTTGAAGATCCTTTCATTAGATGAATTGGCTACTGAAGGACGGCTAACTGAAGATGCCATTGAAATTGCAAAGGCCGGGATCCTTTATAGCTCTTATATCTACAAAGAAGCATATCCCTTCTACCACAAGAAAAAGAAAGGTGAGAGTGCCTTTCATGATCTTCCTGAAGATTTCTATGAATACAGAAATTTTGTGGATTACAATAACCAGGAGCTGACATACCTTCGCCCCTACTATAATTTCATGAAGTACCACCTGGGTAATCTGGCCTATATGAGCTGTCAGAATGGATGTGATCCTGAGGCAATGAAAGAAAGTGATCAATTGCACTTCAATAAACATAAGCTTGCTCTCATTGATAGTCTTGTTGAGCAAAAAGATCTGCGCGACAACCTGTTCCGGAATGTTGCCGTGGATTACTTATTGAAACATGACTCTGAAGAATATTGCGAAACATTCATTGAGTCATTTTATGAGCGTTCAGGGAATAACAAGCATATAGCCGAGATCACTGCCCTATATGAAGGCATTCAAAATATGCGGCAAAATCACTTTTTACCTGAGGTTACAGTTTACGACACAGCGGGGGTAGCACACTCTATTCGTGATGTTTCACGTAATAAACGCGTAGTCTTCTATTTCTGGTCTGGCGCAGAGAAAGGACATTTCAACAATATTTCACGCCGTGTGGCAGAACTTAAGGTAAAACATCCGCAATACGCTTTTATCGGCATAAATCTACGTACCGATAAGGCGCGATGGCAAAATATGCTGGATACGTATCAGCTGGATAAGAGCGAGCAATTCTGGGCAGAAGATTATGAAAATGTGGCCCGGACCTTGATCGTATATGATCCGAATAAAAGTATTATCGCCAACAACGGAGTCATCGTGGATGCCTTTGCCAATGTCTACAGTTCCTTTAAATAATCCCCTTTACTTACGCATTCCCTTTTTTGTAGTCTGCCAGGAATTTTTCCAGTCCGATATCGGTTAGTGGGTGCTTTAATAATCCTTCGATTGACGAAAGAGGTCCGGTCATTACATCGGCGCCTATGCGAGCACATTCCAAAACGTGCAAGGTGTGCCTGATAG
>JAHHLF010000105.1 GCA_018679315.1 Bacteroidia bacterium
GTCTGAACACGCACATGCACATACCGATCATCATGAAGATGATCATGGGCATCATCATCACAAGGAGACATTTATTACCAAATATGTATTCAGTCAGGATCATAAAATGATCTCCAAGCAATACCTGATCACCGGACTCATTATGGGTATCATTGGGATCGCTATGTCGCTCATGTTTCGACTGCAATTGGCATGGCCGGGAGAGTCCTTTCCGATTCTTGAAACCATATTAGGCCGATGGGCTCCGGACGGAGTTATGGATGCAGATATGTACCTGGCCCTGGTAACCATTCACGGAACCATTATGGTATTCTTTGTATTGACCGCAGGGTTGAGTGGTACTTTCAGTAACCTGCTTATTCCGTTACAATGCGGGGCCAGGGATATGGCTTCCGGATTTTTAAATATGGTTTCTTATTGGTTATTCTGGCTTTCCAGTGTGATCATGCTAATGTCCTTATTTGTGGAAGCAGGACCAGCTGCAGCGGGTTGGACTATATACCCGCCACTTAGTGCCTTACCTTTGGCGCAACCTGGATCCGGAATGGGGATGACGCTGTGGTTAGTTTCCATGGCCATCTTTATTGCCTCTTCCTTACTCGGTTCTTTGAACTATATCGTGACCGTTATTAATCTGCGAACTAAAGGAATGTCAATGACACGACTGCCACTGACCATCTGGGCATTTTTTGTGACAGCGATCATTGGAGTTGTTTCCTTCCCGGTACTTTTATCAGCGGCTTTATTGCTGATCATGGACAGGAGTTTTGGAACGTCTTTCTTCCTTTCGGATATATTTATTCAAGGAGAAGTTTTGCATTATCAGGGGGGCTCACCGGTTTTATTTGAGCACTTATTTTGGTTTCTCGGTCACCCTGAAGTATATATTGTATTACTTCCTGCATTAGGGATCACTTCTGAAGTGATGTCCACAAACGCACGAAAACCGATATTTGGATATAGAGCCATGGTAGCCTCGATAATCGCCATCGCGTTCTTGTCGACCATCGTATGGGGTCACCATATGTTTATCTCCGGAATGAATCCATTCCTGGGATCTGTATTTACATTTACAACCTTGCTGATCGCTATTCCATCTGCGGTAAAAGCATTTAACTATATCACCACCTTGTGGAAAGGGAACTTGCAACTCAATCCGGGAATGCTATTCTCAATTGGCTTGGTTTCAACATTTATTTCCGGAGGCTTGACCGGGATCATCTTAGGAGATAGTACGCTCGATATTAATGTGCATGACACCTATTTCGTTGTCGCCCACTTCCATCTTGTGATGGGAATTTCAGCATTGTACGGCCTCTTTGCAGGGGTTTACCATTGGTTCCCGAAAATGTTCAAGCGAATGATGAATAAGAACCTGGGCTATGTACACTTCTGGGTTACTGCAGTAGGCGCCTATGGGGTCTTCTTCCCTATGCATTTTGTAGGTATGGCCGGTGTGCCAAGAAGGTATTATGAGAATACAGCATTCCCAATGTTCGATGAACTTACGGATGTAAATATCCTGATCACCATTTTCGCCTTGATCGCGGGAGCGGCACAGTTAGTATTCCTTTACAACTTCATCTCAAGTATTTTTTACGGGAAGCCTACGGAACAGAATCCCTGGAATTCCAATACACTGGAGTGGACAGCCCCGATCGAGCATTTTCACGGCAATTGGGAAGGAGCTATTCCGGAAGTACACAGATGGGCATATGATTACAGTAAGACAATGCCAGATGGGGAATATGTAATTCCCGGACAAGATTTTGTACCTCAGCATATACCCTTAAAGGAGAATGAAGAAGAATTGCATCATTAGCACTTTGATGTATAAAAAATCATATTTGGCCCATCTTTTGATGGGCTTTTTTGTGGATTTTATTCAGTATGCGTCTAAGACTTAGATTTTTGCAATAAATTTATCATCCACACTAACTAGAAATGAAAATGAAAAAACTTGTATTAGCTGCACTTGTCTTATGTACAGTGGCAGTTCACGCACAGAGAAAACCAAAGATCAAGGGAAATAAAGAGGTCACCACTGTTCGAGAGGAATTGCCCCCCTTCTCGGCAATTGAATTGACAGATGATCTGGATATATACCTTGAAAAGGCATCGTCTCCTGGTTACACTATTATTGCAGACGACAACCTGATAGATATATTCAAATTTGATGTTAGGGATAGCCTGTTAACTATAAGTTCATTTTACCGGGTGACATCAAAACGTAAGTTGGAGATCACGGTTCACTACAATGAACTTAATTCCCTGGTTATACGCGAAGGTAAACTGAGTATGCAGGACGTGATAGACGCCCCGCTGATCAACATTGAAACCTATGCCAATTCTCGTTTAGAACTCAGGGCCAGTGCGGATGTGATTGATATTACTATGCAAGGCACAAGTAAAGGCGACTTTAACCTGGAAGCAGATTCCCTCCATATTATGCTAAAAGAACGCTCAGACTTAAAATTATACAGCGTTTCCGATGCCATTGATCTGGATATGGTAAAGAATGCCGATTCGCGAATGGATGGAAGTACAGAGCGAATGACCTTGAGAATGAATGGAAATACGAACTTAAAAGCCCAGGACTTAATAGC
>JAHHLF010000350.1 GCA_018679315.1 Bacteroidia bacterium
GTAATAGACCTTGGTTTGTCTACAACCCCTACGGTAGAAATTGCCGTACCCCTAGAAAAGGCAGATGGCGGCATTATCCTGACCGCCAGCCACAACCCCAAGCAATGGAATGCGCTGAAATTGCTGAATAACAAAGGCGAATTTCTGGATGCCAAAGAAGGCGAAAAGATCCTGCGTCTTGCAGATGATGAATCTTTTGATTTTTCGGAAGTCGATGAGCTGGGGAGTATCTTGCCTAAAGATGGGTATATGGATATTCATGTACAGGAAGTACTGGATCTGGAATTGGTTGATGCAGAAAAAATTAAGTCCGGAAATTTTAAAGTCGTTGTAGATGGTGTGAATTCTTCTGGAGGATTGGCAATACCTAAGTTATTAGACGCCCTGGGGGTGGCATATATTCCCTTATACTGTGAGCCAACGGGCCACTTTCCACATAATCCGGAACCTTTGAAGGAACATCTTGGGGATCTGTGTGCCCAGGTGGTATCAGAAAAGGCCGATTTTGGTATCGTGGTGGATCCTGATGTAGACCGACTCGCTTTTGTAGATGAAAAAGGAGAGATGTTTGGGGAAGAATACACCTTAGTGGCTTGTGCCGACTATGTCTTGAGCAAGACCCCTGGAAATACAGTCTCAAATTTGTCATCTACTCGCGCTTTACGCGATGTAACCAAGCAACATGGCCGTTCGTATACAGCTGCAGCCGTTGGAGAAGTTAATGTGGTTGCCGCCATGAAAGAGACGCAAGCTATTATTGGCGGGGAAGGAAATGGCGGTATCATTTACCCAGCCAGCCACTATGGCAGGGATGCCCTGGTAGGCATTGCGCTTTTCCTGATGTTACTGTCGGAACGGAAGATCCCTGTTTCAGAATTGAAGTCGGGTTATCCTGCTTATTTTATGAGCAAGAAGAAAATACAGCTGACACCTGACTTGGATGTGGATGGGCTCTTGGCCGGCATGAAAAGCAAATATTCAGATGAAGATGTCAGTACGGTGGATGGGGTTAAAATTGATTTTGCTGATTCCTGGGTACATTTGAGAAAAAGCAATACTGAGCCCATCATTCGTATCTACACAGAGGCGGGCAATCAGGTATCTGCAGATACACTAGCCGATCGTATCATAAAGGAGATCAAACATTTAGCTAATCTTACTTAAATTCCTCCGGCACATTATCCCTATGCTTCCATCGCCTGTGTGTCCACAGATAGAATTCAGGAGACTCCTTGATCTGTGCCTCACATAATTCAATAAATCTGCGTGTAATGTATTCTGGATCAGTTTCGCCGGCAGATTCTGTTATAGGAATAAATTCCAGGGTATAATGACCTCGCTTGACCTTGACAGCCTTCGCATAGACCACAGCGAAATCATATTTCCTGGCCAGGCCTTCGGCTCCGGTAAAAACAGGTACTGTAATGCCCATAAAAGGCAGCCAAAGTCGGGCTTTCTTGACCATAGGCGATTGATCACTGATCAATCCATACATTGCCTTCATCCCTTTTTCTGCATGCTCATGTATAACCTTGCTGGTATCCTGTTGTTCTATCAAAGTAAGCTTCCACTTAGCTCTTGTTCTTCGCACAAATCGGTCAAAGTAAGGATTGGCTAACTTTTGATATACGCCAAATCCTTCGGATGTTACATTTAAATTCAAGGTTACACTCCATTCCCAGTTCGCATAATGTGCAAAGAGCACAAAGGTGCTTTTATCCTTTTCAATCCTATTAAGAACTTCTATATTCAACAGTTTGTATCGCCTGTTCAGATCGGCTTCTGTCAGCGCCCTCGACTTTATTGCTTCCATGAAAAGGTCGCATAAATGGGCATAGAACCGTTTTTCGATCTGCTTGCGCTCTTCATCAGATTTTTCGGGAAATACCAACTCCAGATTCGTGCGAACAACCTTTTTTCGATACCCAATTAATCTATATAACACAAAGTATAAGAAGTCTGACAATAAGTAGAGGACCTTAAAGGGTAAGATGGAAAGTATCCAGATAAAAGGGTAGGTGATAAGGTAGGCAAGTAGTTTCATCTGTCTTTTTCTGTGGGCAAATATAGCTATATTTGGCGCTTAAGAAAGGGGTTTATGAACTTACATATTGCCACAATTGCGATCATTGCAATCAATGTACTGGTGTCTATCCGGGGATTTAATGATATGCAGTTTTTTGAGCGTTATAAATTTGGCATAGGTGCGATTAAGGCAGGGCAACGCGACCGACTTTTTACCTCAGGATTCCTGCATGTAGATGTGGCTCATCTATTTATGAATATGTTCACCCTTTACTTCTTTGCCGATGTAGTGATCCGATGGATGGGTGCACCTAAATTCCTGATCATTTATGCAGCCAGTTTGATGGCGGGTAGCTTATTGGCATTATTTTTCCATAAAGATGAACCTTTTTACAGCGCTGTCGGAGCGAGTGGAGCGGTCACCGGTATCTTATATGCGGCTATACTTCTTCAGCCCGATATGAAGCTGTTCATTATGCTGATCCCTATACCCATTCCTGCATATATCCTGGGTATCGGTTATCTCTTGTATTCAATTTACGGAATGAAAAAAAGGCTTGGTAATATTGGGCATACAGCGCATTTTGGCGGTGCTGTTGGAGGCTATCTCGTTACCCTACTTTTTAAACCGGACCTTTTATGGACCGAAACCTGGATGGTGTTGCTACTTGCCATTCCTATTTTTCTACTATTTGGGCTTGAAAAAGCTGGCAAATTATAGTTTAAAATAGAATAGCAGTATGAGTCTTTTAAGTATGATCGAGTCGACTTCAAATGATACCATAATGGTTTTTGAGGCATCGAATCCGGAGTTCATGTAGCCATAAGACTTCACCGCTCTGTAGGGTTTTCCTGACCCTAATTCCACCTTAAACCAAAGTACCTTGTTATGGGTGAATTTTAATTACAGATGCTAAATATCTGAAAATGAGCAAGACATAATGAAATAGGGGGTCGAAGGAACTTTTTTTGGAAATATTGATATAAGAAATGGGATGCGACCTCGTTTTAGTAGTAGCCCTAGCCAAATAAAGTAACCTACCATGTTAAAGAATCGATGCCTGTTTCTAGGGGCGACAATTATGTTCTTGATGTCTTGTTCAGATGAAACTATCGTCTATCAGGATACGTTTGCTGAAGATATTTCGGTAGAAAATAATGAGGCTGTTTTACAACAAAGTATTTCCATTACGAATGCAGGTGCATTAGAAATATTCGATGATATTTCAGCAAATAGATCTGCATTCAAGTCTTCTAATGAAGCACTAGCAGGAGATTATCCATTAACACAGATTGCCCAAATTAATCCTCCGGTCCACAAAGGGTTAATACTCACGTCTACACATGTATTTGTCACTGAAGATTATGCCTATGTTTCTTATAATACAGTTGGTGAGACTTATTTAGGTGCCGTAGATATCATTAGGATTTCAAATCCCATAAATCCAAGACTAACATCTCGATTGTTATATAACGATGCAGATATTAATTCTGTGCGCTACGACGATGGATACGTATATATCGCAGGTGGTGTAGATGCCGAAATATCGAATCTTGCCTCTGAGAATTCCTTTGTGGCTAAGATTCGTGTTAAAAAGGACAAATTTTATGACATTGCAGAGATATCATACGGGTTTCAGGTGGGTCAAAACGCAACCGATTTAGTAATTGATGGCGATAAGGTATTGGTTAGCAGTGGTGCAGAAGGGGTACTGGCCACTTATGACAAGACAACGCTTACTAAGATAAGCGAACAACCTTTTAGTGATTTGCGTTCTCTTGCAAAAAATGGATCTCAGTTAGCCGTATTGGACGCGGTCATGGGAGTGTCTATATTCGACCAGAACAACCAACCCATACTTCAGATACCTATTACTACAGATTTAGGCATGGCGTCAAAGAAGTCTCTCGATTTTAAAAATAACAGGATCGTCGTTCCGGAAGCCTACAGAGGCGCAGGCATCTATAATGCCAGTACAGGCAACTTACTTGAATATCTAGAGATACCAACAAATCCAATTTTGGAAAACCCCGGAGACAAGACCACAAATGCAGTAGGATTTAACGAAGATGTTATCCTTATGGCAAACGGTGGTGCCGGCTTGTGCCTATCGGAAGAATTACCTGATGGATCTTTTGGAGTCGTTGGCATCCTTGAATTAGAAGGTTCCATGAATTTCCTGGCGACAAAAGGGGATTATATCATTGCCGCTTCCGGAACAAAAGGGGTGCAGATCATCAAATTTAACAGACCCAGTCCCAGCCTTGTTGATCGATGCAGAGATTTGCCTGAGTATGAAGGTAGTTCAAAGCTCATTGTCTTAACAAGTGAGAACCGAGCTTATAGCGGTTCTAAGAATTTAAATAATATAAATATTAGCGGATCCTTGCTGCTTTGCGGATCCTGGACAGTAAGAAATAAAGTCGATATAAGAGAAAGAGGCACATTTGAGATGAATGGAATGATAACTGTAGGTAGGAATAACCGCAGACGTGATATAGTAGTTGATAAGAATGCAGTACTAAGGATCGAAGGAGATTTGACTATTTATGGCGATTTGATCCTTAAGGAAGGGGCGACGCTTGAATTTATTGGAGACAACAATAATGTGAACATATTTGGTGAAGTAGAAATGGAAGACAATGTGACCGTAACCGGTACCTTTGAGGATATCAGAAGTAAATTCTAAGCCTGAAAAAGAAAATATCTGGAACCCTGTAGCACCTACTACAGGGTTTTTTTATGGTAATAACTCACTTATCTTCTCACCCAGGGCAGCTCCTCTGAGATTTTTGGCTACAATTACACCATTCTCGTCAAGGATAAAGGAAGCCGGTATAGCCCTGACATTATAGAGTGCAGCTATCTCATCGAAATATCGCACGTTGGAAACCTGATGCCAGCTAAGATTATCTACTTCAATGGCTTTGATCCAGTCCTCTGCTTTTCTATCCAGGGAAACACCAATGATAGAGAGCCCCTTATCTTTATGCGCCTCGTATACTTTTACCAGGTTGGGATTTTCCGCTCTGCATGGTTTGCACCAGGCGGCCCAAAAATCTAAGATGGTCACTTTGCCTAATACTTCATTTAAGGAAAGCTGCTGCCCTCCCGGAGTTGGTGCTGAAAAATTTGGTGCTATTGCTCCTATGGCCACTTTAGCACCTCGCTCAAGAGCTACTTTTAACTTGCTCCCGATCGCCGAGTTCTGCAATTCAGGACTAAGAGAATTGAACAACTCCATAATCTCTGTCTCGGGTATTGTCTTGGTGGCATTGACTCTTTCCAAAAGCAGGAGCGAGATCAAGGCATTGGGCTGACCTTTAATGAAATCTACTTCATACGCTCTTGCCTCATTCTGTAGCTCAATATATTCGTCCCTCAAAGAGTTTACCACTGCCGTGTCCCTGGTCGCAGTTGCTGTAGAGGCATCGCGTTGAATAGAAGCAACTTTAAGGGAAATCTCCCGCGAATGCAACAAGTAGTTTTGAAAATATTCATTTTGCTGGGTTCCGCTAACACTGGCAAAGGCCAGGCTGTCTTTTTGAGCGTTTACTTCTATCTTTCCATCTTCCAGTACCACAGGAATATTTCCACGTATTTGATCCACAAATAAATAGTGCAATTCAGGGATTTCAGTTTTTCCTTCAAACTGGAAAGTGCCTGCTTCCAGGTAAGCCGTGTCTACTTCAACAAGCCTGTTTTGCTCATTCATTGCTTTTAAATATACAGCAGTACCATCTTCCAGCTCACCGGTGAATTCACCTTCAAGAAGGTAGCCATCCACTTCCGTTGCACAGCTACTTAGTATAATACCTATTAGTACTAATCCTACTCCAAAAAATCTCATATATACAATATTTGCTCGGCAAAGGTAGCCAAGATTAATTCAATTTGGAAAACAGGGTTGGATACTTCTATTAGTACGCTAGTCCTAGAACTGATATCGCAGTCCCAGGGCTATGTCAAAATCAAAGCTGTCCGAGAAGTCGTCATATCCGATCAATCCCAATTCGGGTCGGATATCCAATGATATCAGCAATGGAATATCAAAATCGTATTCCACACCAATATTACCAGCCGCAAATACGAAAAGCCCGCCATCCGGTGTAAAAGGGCCGCCCGATCCTGGAATAGTTTCAAAATCTACATTTCCCAGCCCACCACCAAAACCATAGTACCAGTTGAAGCCACCATCAATAACATCAACCCATTGGTAAACACCGCTTAGTTTAAAGGCGTCATATTGCCTGCTGTCACGCCAGCCAAGGTCTATTTCCAGGCGATTGAACTGACCCACTCTTTTCTGATACGAAATCTCAGCCCCAAATCCATCACTATCTCCAAGGCGAAGGCCAAGGGCGTGATCAGAAATATCCTGAGCATGTAAACTGAGTGAGGTGAAAATTAATAGTCCTAGTAGAGCAGCTAATTTTTTCATAAGTATCGATTTGTGTTCAAAATTAATTTATTCATTCATTCATTGCGCATTCAGCGCTAATAAAACTTATTTTAGGTGCCAAAAATTGTTCCAAATTGGATATTTCTCAGATAAATTTTTTGAAGAATAGGATATCAGGGGAATTGCTTACTGATGATTTATCGAGAATGATCTATGCGACAGATGCCTCTGTGTACCGCAAAAGACCGTTAGCAGTGGCCTACCCAAGATCCATTGATGATCTCAGGGAATTGATACAGTTTGCAGCTGAAAATGAGGTAGGTCTGGTACCCAGAACGGCAGGTACTTCACTGGCCGGACAGTGCGTTGGCGAAGGGATCATTGTAGATGTATCAAGGCATTTTACCGAGATCCTGAAACTTGATCCAAAAAAGAAAGAAGTAACCGTGCAACCAGGTGTGGTTCGAGATGAGTTAAACTTGTTTCTTCAGCCGCATGGCCTGTTCTTTGGACCCAATACGTCTACTTCCAACCGCTGCATGATAGGAGGGATGGTGGGCAACAACTCCAGTGGAACTACTTCTATAAAATATGGGGTAACCCGGGATAAAGTGGTATCTGTTAAAGGATTGCTTTCGGATGGTTCCTGTGTCACTTTCGAAGATTTAGATAGCCAACAGCTCCAAGCAAAACTTGCGCAGGACGATCTGGAGGCCAAGATCTACAGGAATTTGATCTCAACCTTCCAAAAGAAAGGGATCAAAGAAGAAATTGAAGCCAATTTTCCAAAACCCGAAATCCACAGAAGAAATACAGGTTATGCGCTTGATGTCTTACTTGATTTCCAGGCATTTGGTGGGGATTCACCTTATTTGAATCTGTGTAAATTGATTGCCGGCAGTGAAGGCACACTTTTCTTTATTACTGAAATAACCCTGGGTCTGGACAATCTGCCACCGGAATTCTCGGCTATGATAGTTCCGCATTATGACACTTTAGAATCCTGTTTAAATGATGTTGTGCCCGCCATGACCCATGATCTCTATATGTGTGAAATGATGGAT
>JAHHLF010000097.1 GCA_018679315.1 Bacteroidia bacterium
GCGCAAATGACAATCCGGCTTTATGGCATAAATGCGCTAATACCGTACTATCCAGGCCGCCACTACAGGCAAGCAGAAAAGCCGATTCCTTAAGCTCCGGGAAGTATTTTTCAATATGTGAAGTAAAGGCTGATAACACCCTTCAAAGGTAGCTAAGATTACTAAGACGCAATTAATCCAACTGACTGAGGAAGGCTTCCAAAGCACTTTTATGGGTTTGTGCCAGTTCTGCCTCTTTGATTCCCTTACCAGCCTCAAACGCATCGAAAAAAGCCGGCAGGGAGAAGGTAGCTATTATCTCCCCTCCAAATCTGGGCAGCATCTGTTCAACAACACCTAAAGCGCCTATGCCGCCTCTTTTACCGGGACTGGCTGACATAAGTAAGATCTTGGTGCCCGCTAAAAAAGACCGATCTATGCGCGATAACCAATCCAGCACATTTTTGAAGAACGCGGAAGGATTGCCATTGTGTTCATTAACCGATAATACCAATCCTTTGGCTTTCTGGAGGTCATCACGTAATTCATTGAGGGAGTTGCTATAGCCCTTTTCTTTTTCCAGATCGACACTGAACATGGGAAAAGGGAAGTTAGCCATATTGAGCAACTGGATCTCATGCCCGTCAATGAGTCCGACAGTATGCTTTACCAATTGATAATTTACTGAAGTGGAAGAATTACTTCCCGCAAATGCGATGATCTTGGCCATTTTCAATCAATTTAAAAGTCTCGCGAAAATACATAAATCACTCATACCTCATTATATTTTGGTTAATTTTGCGCCCTGAAACATCCGGAAAAAGAGATTTCAGGTATATAGAGTAATGAAGGTCACAAAAGCACAGCGATTATTTTTTATTGATGCCATGCGGGCATGGGCCATTCTGATGATGTTACAAGGCCATTTTATTGATGGCCTTCTGGATCCGGCTTACCGGGATACAACCAATTCAGGTTTTAACCTATGGCTCTATTTCAGGGGAATAACAGCCCCTGTCTTCTTTACCATGTCCGGGTTCATATTTACCTATTTACTGATACGCATGCCCTATAAGGGTTGGACCAATCCCAGAGTTAAAAAAGGAATAAAACGTGGAGTACAGCTAGTATTTATAGGGTACCTGTTGCGAATTAATTTTCTGGGCTTGCTAAAAGGTCAGATCTATGATGCGTTTTACCTGGTGGATGTCCTACATTGTATCGGGTTGAGCATATTAACCATTATCGGACTTTATCTTCTGAGCATCAAAGCCAGATCCTGGGTTTTTCCTGCCTCACTGATTGCCTTAACCCTGGTGTTGTTCACCTTTGAACCGGTTTACAAAGAATTTACGTATCCCATGCTACCGGATGCGCTTGCCAATTACTTTACAAAAGCCAATGGCTCTGTCTTTACGATCATTCCCTGGCTGGGATATACGGCATTCGGCGGATTCTTGTCGTTTTTCTTTAACCGGTATTTATCTCATAAGAACCTCTATAAGGTGGCTATTCCCCTGGCTGCAATAGCCGGATTTATCCTTATCTATTTTTCCTCAGATTGGTTTTCCTTACTTTACCAGATGACAGGGCTGGAGACATTCAATGGCGTCGCCAACAACAATTACCTATATATTCGATTGGGTGATGTATTTGTAGTATTTGCCGTCTTTATGATCTTTCGGGCTCTGCTTACACATAGGACTATAATCGCAATTGGCCAGAACACCTTGTCCATCTATGTGATCCATTTTATTATACTCTATGGAAGTTTTACAGGATTAGGCCTTTATCATTTCTTTCATCATGCTGTACCACCAGTTGTAGTTATTCCGACAGCATTCATTTTTATGATAGTATGTTCTGTAGCAGCACTTAAGTACGAGTCAAAACAATTCCTGATCAAAGACTGGATTAAAAAAATTGGAAATTTAATCTGGAAAACGGTTACTTCCGGATACGAATTGATCACCCGCTTTATAGGAATAGGCTATCGATTCTTACTAAAACCTTTTGCTAAGATCCGCAGCTAGCTCATATATGGAGCGGCCTGTCCTCTGTGGCTGCTAAAGCGGCCTCTTTGACTGCCTCCGCATAGGTAGGATGCGCATGGCTCATACGGGCAATATCTTCAGCAGAAGCCCTGAATTCCATGGCCGTGACCGCTTCTGTGATCAGATCGGCACAACGCGCCCCGATCATATGCACTCCCAGCACTTCATCTGTTTGGGCATCGGCCAGGATCTTTACAAAGCCATCTGTGTCCATACTGGCTCGTGACCTGCCTAAGGCACGCATGGGAAACTGACCCGACTTGTAGGCAATGCCTGCCTCTTTCAATTCTTCTTCCGTTTTTCCTACCGCAGCTACTTCAGGCCAGGTATAGACCACGCCAGGTATCAGGTTATAGTTGATATGTGGTTTCTGTCCCGCGATGATCTCGGCGACGAATGTGCCTTCTTCCTCTGCCTTATGGGCGAGCATGGCACCTCGTACCACATCACCGATTGCATAAATGTGCCCCTGCGAAGTTTGAAGGTGTTCGTTTACCTCAACACGTCCGTGGTCATCCAACTTCACGCCGGCTGACTCGGCATTCAGACCTTCTGTATAAGGCCTGCGTCCGACAGAAACCAAACAGTAATCTCCTGAAAAGGAAACCTCTTCTCCTTTGGCATTATCTGCTAAAATGGTGACATCTTTCCCTTTTCGCACTACAGATTTAACCTTGTGCGAAAGGTAAAATTTTACTTTTTGCTTTTTTAAAACCTTGGTGAGTTCCTTTGACAGTCCCTTATCCATACCGGGAATGATCCGGTCCATAAATTCGATCACACTCACATCGGCGCCAAGTCTTTTATAGACCTGACCGAGTTCAAGTCCGATCACACCCCCACCGATAATAATAAGGTGCTTGGGTATCTCTTTCAGTTTTAAGGCTTCCGTCGATGTTATAACACGCTCCTTGTCGAGCGTTATAAAGGGTAATGTCGAAGGTTTAGAACCGGTGGCTATGATTATATTCTTAGCTTCAATGACCTCTCCTTTCCCTTTTCCTTTTTTGATCTCGATCTGATTCGCGTTTACAAAGCTTCCCATACCTTCATAGACGGTGATCTTATTCTTATCCATCAGGAATTGAATGCCTTTGGTAGTTTGATCCACAACGGCTTGCTTCCTGTCGATCATTTTTTTCAGGTTTACCTTCACCTCGCCGGGTATTTCAATGCCATGGGTTTCAAAATGGGAGACAGCCTCTTCGTAATGGTGGCTGGAATCCAAAAGTGCTTTAGACGGGATACAGCCCACATTCAGACAGGTTCCGCCAAGAGTTGCATATTTTTCAATGATCGCAGTTTTCATCCCCAGTTGGGCACAACGAATAGCAGCCACATAGCCGCCTGGGCCGGAACCGATGATAGCAACATCATATGAGGTCATAGTACTTGAATCTTAAAATTGAAGCTCAAAATTACCATTAATTTTTGGTATTCAGATCGAAGGCTGTTGTATACTTTACCTCGTTGATCACAAATGAACTTTGGGTGCTTCCAATATTTTCAAGGGCTGTTAATTTACCTACGATAAATTCCCTGAATTCTTTCATGTCATTCACATGGATCTTTAGGAGGTAGTCATGATCCCCACTTATATGATGGCATTCTGTTACCTCCTGTAATTCCATGACCTGCTTTTCAAATTGAAGCACATAGGGCTTGACATGCTGCGTTAGTCTGACTTGACAAAAGGCAGTGAAATTCCGACTTATTTTTTCCTTGTCCAGTAGCGCCACGTATTTGCGAATGATACCGGTTCTTTCTAAGCGTTTGATACGCTCGTATACGGCCGTTGTTGACAGTCCCAACTGATTAGACAAGGCTTTTGTGGTCTGTTTGCTATCGTCCTGGAGCAGGTCAAGCAGTTTTTTGTCAGTTTCATCGAACATGGCAGTGATTTTTTTTCTTTATATCCTTCAAAAATATATTATTTATTGTAATATATTCTATTATATACCTTATTTACTTTTATATAATCTAAATTAAGAGTTTAATATTGTTAATAATTCTAATGTTCTTTAATTTCGTATTAAAATTTACCTAATGAACAAGAAAGCATCAGACCGGATACTTGAATTGCACAATTTCGGAGAATTTGGTGGCGTAAATCCATCTATTTCAGATTCCTCGACTTATACCTTTCTTACGGCCAAGCAAATGTTTGACACCTTTGAGGGAAATACGGAGGGTTGCTATCTCTACAGCAGGCATTCATCTCCTTCCAATCTCTACCTGGGAGAAGCCTTAGCCGCAATGGAAGGCTCGGAAACGGCCATAGTTACCGCCAGCGGCATGGGCGCTATCTCTGCGGTTGCCCTCCAATTGTGCTCCGCAGGGGATGAAATTGTAAGTGCGCGTACAATTTACGGAGGCACTTATGCCCTCCTAAAGAAGTTCATTACTAAATTTAATATCGGCACATCCTTCGTAGACATCAGAGATCTTAAGGCGGTTGAAGCTGCCATCACGCCAAATACCAAAGTTTTATACTGCGAATCGGTGAGCAATCCTCTTTTGGAAGTGGCCAATATCGCTGCATTAGCAAAACTCGCCGACAAATATGATATTCCATTGGTCGTAGACAACACCTTTACTCCTTTGTCTATTCACCCGCTAAAACTAGGAGCGCATATAGTTATTCACAGCCTGACGAAATTCATTAATGGTTCAAGTGATTGCGTTGCCGGAGCGATATGCGGGACAAAGGAATTTTGCCTTTCCTTAAAAGATGTCAATTCCGGAGCGGCTATGTTGCTCGGAAGTACCCTGGACAGCCTTA
>JAHHLF010000287.1 GCA_018679315.1 Bacteroidia bacterium
CATGGCTGATAGTTCCTTGTTTTACATCATTATTGGCATCCTTGTGCTTCAATATTTTATTGAACTGGTATTGAGTCTGCTCAATGCACGGAAGTTTATGGATCCCATTCCTGATGAATTAACGGATGTCTTTGATACAGAGGAATACAAACGGTCGCAGCGTTATAAAAAAGAGAATCATCGGTTTGGATTATTGACAAGTACATTCTCACTTGTGCTTACGCTGACTTTTCTTTTGATAGGCGGTTTTGAGTGGGTCGACCAGTGGGTACGAACCCTTACCACCCATCCTATATTGATGGCAGTGTTGTTTTTTGGGGTGATCTTATTCGGATCTGAAATACTGGGTATTCCCTTTGGAATTTATCACACCTTTGTGATCGAAGAGAAATATGGATTCAACAAGACCACTCCCATCACTTATGTGACAGATAAGATAAAAGGATGGCTCTTAACTGCAATACTTGCAGGCGGTGTTCTGTCTTTAATAATGTGGTTCTACCTTTGGACAGGTCCTGATTTTTGGATCTATGCCTGGGGGCTGATCGCAGTCTTCACCATATTTATGAATTTGTTCTACAGTAGGTTGATCGTGCCCTTATTTAACAAGCAGGTTCCCCTTGAGGAAGGTAGTCTTAAATCCCGGATCAAGAACTATGCCTCGGGCGTTGGGTTTGATCTGAAGAATATTTTTGTCATCGATGGATCGAAAAGATCAACCAAGGCCAATGCGTATTTCTCAGGTTTTGGCAAGGAAAAGCGGGTGGCCTTATACGACACCTTGATCGAAGATCTTGAAGAAGAAGAGATAGTAGCCGTGCTCGCGCATGAGATCGGGCATTACAAAAAGAAGCATATCATCATCAACTTAGTTTCTTCGCTCTTGCTAACTGGATTGATGTTATATATCCTCTCAATCTTTATAAACAACCCTGAGCTATCCGGAGCCATCGGGGTAACAACGCCTAGTTTTCACGCAGCACTCATCAGTTTTGGTTTGCTGTATAGTCCCATATCAGAAGTTACCGGACTGATCATGAATTATCTTTCCCGGAAATTTGAATTTCAGGCCGACGCGTATGCCAAAAATACCTTCGCGGCAATGCCCTTGATCAGTTCCCTTAAAAAATTGTCGAGGCACAGCCTTAGCAATCTCACACCACACCCGGCCTTTGTATTTGTGCATTATTCCCACCCTCCTCTTTATCAGCGTATTAGAGAGCTTCAGGCATGATTTTTGTTGGTTAGGACAAAAGATTGTGGTAACTTTATTTTATGAGGACGGCAACGCTGATTGAGAAGGAGAACAAAGAAATTGCCAGGCAGTACAAGGAATTACTTCGCATAAGTTATCAGACGCTTTCCAAGGCCGATAAGAAATTGATCCGATCGGCTTTTGATGTGGCTGTTGATGCCCATAAAAATCAACGCCGCAAGTCCGGGGAAGCCTATATATTCCACCCAATAGCCGTGGCAAAGATCGTGGCCAATGAAATTGGTCTCGACGCAACGTCTATTGCCTCTGCCCTACTTCATGATGTTGTCGAGGATACTGAATATACCCTGGATGATATTGAACGTCTCTTTGGTGAAGCTGTCGCTCGTATTGTAGATGGTCTTACCAAGATCGCACATCTGAAAAAGGACGCCAATATTTCCCACCAGGCGGAAAATTTCCGGAAAATGCTCCTCACCTTGAATGATGATGTTCGGGTGATCCTTATCAAAATAGCAGATCGCTATCACAACATGCTCACCCTTGATGCCATGCCGGAGCACAAGCAGGTAACCATGGCTTCAGAAACGCTTTATATCTATGCACCTCTGGCGCATCGTATCGGATTGTATAATATTAAGACAGAACTGGAAGATCTGGCTTTGAAATATACGGAGCCTGACGTGTATAATGATATCCAGGAGAAAATTGAAGATACGAAGGAAGAGCAACGTAAATATATTGACGATTTTACGGCAGTTATCAAAGACACGCTCGATAAAGAAGGCCTGGATTATACGATCAAGGGCCGGATGAAGTCTATTCACTCCATACGCCGAAAAATGCAGGTGCAAAATGTTGTCTTTGATGAGATCTATGACAAGTTTGCCATCCGCATTATATACAAGACAGACAGGGAACAGGAGAAATTTTTGGCCTGGAAGATCTATTCTATCGTTACCGATCACTTTACCCCCAATCCGATCCGTCTAAGGGATTGGATCTCCTCTCCGAAATCTACAGGCTACGAAGCCTTACATATAACGGTAATGGGACCGGAAGGCAAATGGGTTGAAGTACAGATACGCTCGGAGCGCATGCATGAGATCGCTGAGAAAGGCTATGCAGCTCACTTCAAATATAAACACGGGGAACAGAAAGACCTGGGTATTGAGGATTGGTTGAATAGGTTACAGGAAGCCCTGGAAGGATCCAATGGAAATGCGGTAGATTTTGTGGAAGAATTTAAACTCAACCTTTATTCCAAAGAGATCTTTGTATTTACGCCAAAAGGGGAGTTAAAGTCTTTACCTAAGGGGGCTACTCCGCTCGACTTTGCATTCCACATCCATACCGAAGTAGGGATGAAAACCAGGGGGGCCAAGGTAAATGGCAAGCTGGTTCCTTTGAATACTGAGTTGAATAGTGGAGACCAGGTTGAGATCATGACATCAGAGAGTGCACAACCCAATAAGAATTGGCTGGATTATGCCACTACAGGGAAAGCGCGATCCAAGATCAGATCGTCCTTAAAAGAAGAACGCAAGCTTATCGCCGCTGATGGTAAAGAAGTGCTGCGCCGGAAACTGAAGTCACAAAAGATCAGTCTTAATGAAGATGTGATCAATAAAATGGTCAATTTCTTTAAGCTTCAAACCAGTCTGGATCTATTCTACAGGGTGGGAATAGGTACGATTGACAACCAACAAATAAAAGAATTTGCCTCTTCCTACAACAATGCATTTATCAGCTTTTTCAAAAATCGCATTCGTAAAAAAAGTGCGCCTGAAGATATAGACAAGGAAGAGATCACCTCGAAATTCGACGTCATTGTCTTTGGAAAAGATGAAGAAAAGCTTGATTATAAATTCTCTAAATGCTGTAATCCGATACCCGGAGATAGCGTCTTTGGTTTTGTAAGTGTCAAAGAGGGGATCAAGGTGCATAAGAACAATTGTCCGAATGCAATATCCATGCAGTCCAATTATGCCTACCGTATCATGCCGGCTAAATGGATCGATTCGAGCCAGGAAGAGTATAGAGCCGACATTCAGATAATCGGTATTGATAACCTCGGACTGGTTAGTGAGATCACGCAATTGATCTCAACCAACTTGCACGTGAATATGCAAAATCTCAACTTCACAGCAGACAGCGGAACCTTTAAAGGGAAGATCACCGTTGTCGTAAAAAACCAAGCTATGATCAAGAAATTGATCGATCGGCTCAAGAAGATCGAAGGTATCGAGAAGGTTACGAGAATTTAATTTAATACTGTACTTTTACCGAATTATTACAAGGATATGTCAAGAGCCAAAGATCAGGAGATCGTAAAGGGCGTTTTTACCGCATTCTTGGAGGAAAATGGGCATCGCAAAACGCCTGAGCGCTACGCTATCCTCCAGGAAATATATGACAGTGAAGGGCATTTTGATATTGAGTCGCTATACGGCATGATGAAAGATCAAAATTACAGGGTGAGCCGTGCTACCCTGTACAATACCATTGAGCTCTTACTGGAATGTAAGTTGGTAAGGCGTCATCAATTTGGATCTAATCACGCCCAATATGAAAAGTCCTATTTTGACAGGCAGCACGATCATATTATCCTTACCGATACAGGCGAGGTCATGGAATTCTGTGACCCGCGGATCCAAACAATAAAAAAGACCATAGAAGAAGTATTTGATATTCAGATCAACAACCATTCATTGTACTTCTATGGCACCCGAGATACAAAAGAAAAATCAAAAACGTAATTAGCATTCTACATGGCGGTTGATCTACTCCTGGGCTTGCAATGGGGAGACGAAGGAAAAGGTAAAATTGTTGACGTACTAACTGGCGATTATGACATCATAGCCCGTTTTCAGGGAGGACCTAATGCCGGGCACACCCTTGAATTTGACGGAATTAAGCACGTACTCCATACCATCCCTTCAGGTATTTTCCACGATAAATCAGTTAACGTTGTCGGTAATGGTGTCGTAATAGACCCTGTCATCTTCAAAAAAGAATTAGACAACCTTGACCCATTTAACCTCGATCTGACTAATAGGTTGTTGATATCGAGAAAGGCGCATCTCATCCTTCCAACACATCGTTTGTTGGATGCAGCTAGTGAGGCTTCCAAAGGCAAAGCCAAAATAGGATCAACTTTAAAAGGAATAGGTCCAACCTATATGGATAAAACCGGGCGTAATGGCATGCGTGTCGGAGACCTGGAATTGGATCACTGGACTGTAAAGTATCGCTCCCTTGCTGATAAACATGAGGCCATGCTACGCACTTTTGATGTAGATATTCAATACGATCTGAAGGAATTGGAAGCTGAGTTTATGGAGGCTGTAGACCGACTCAAGACACTTCCTTTTATAGACAGTGAAGAGTATTTATTCCAGGCCCAGAAAAACGGTAAGAAGATTTTAGCCGAAGGGGCTCAGGGCAGTATGCTCGATATTGATTTTGGCACCTATCCCTATGTTACTTCCTCGAATACCACCGCTGCGGGAGCTTGTACCGGACTCGGGGTATCCCCTGGTTCTATCCAGGGAGTATTTGGAATATTTAAGGCCTATGCGACACGTGTGGGCAGTGGCCCTTTCCCGACAGAACTTTTTGACAAGGTAGGCGCTACTATGGGGAAGGTAGGAAATGAATTTGGGGCCACTACGGGCAGGCCTCGCCGTTGTGGATGGCTAGACCTTGTTGCTTTGCGCTATGCAGTGCAGATCAATGGAGTTACAGAATTGATGATGATGAAAGCCGACGTTCTGAGCGGCTTTAAAGAGGTAAAAGTCTGCACCGCTTATAAGTATAGGAACGAAGAGATATCACACCTTCCTTTCAATATTGAAGAAGCTAATGTGAAACCCATTTACAGATCATTTCCCGGATGGAAGGAAGATCTGACCCGACTTACAAAAGCAGAGAAACTTCCAAAGGCATTGCTTGACTACATTGATTTTCTTGAAAAATCACTTGATGTGCCCATCCGTATCGTTTCCGTAGGCCCGGATCGAAAACAAACGATCATGCGCTGATCAAAGGCAACATTGAGCGGTATTAAATCTATCTTAAGTCGGCAAGAGCTCACCTAAAAAAAGCTATTTTTGACAAAATTCTTATGGTGATCCGCCTACTCCTCATACTACTCTTATTGGTTCCCCTGTCCGGTATTGCCCAGGAAGAGGAAGAAACGGCGGAACGTCAGATCAATATTGTTTACGGAGCTAATTTCACCAAAGATGAGATTCAATTCCCAGGGGCTTCGATCTTCAGTAGGGATTCCAGGCAACTTCAATTTGAGCATCAGGGTGCAGATCTATTCTGCGATGCAGCCATCTTTTATCAGCAAGAGAATAAGCTACGCGCTGTCGGGAATATTCGTTTAGTTCAGGGCGATTCCATCCAAATGACCAGTAACCGGATTGATTACGATGGCAATTCAAAATTGGCCAAGGCCCGGGATAAGGTCGTTTTGAGAAATGCCAGTATGACATTGCGGACAGATACCCTGTATTTAGACCGGGAAGCACAGGAAGCTTATTACAACACCTCAGGCACTATCGTGGATTCGGCCAACGTGCTTAACAGTAAGATCGGAAAGTACTTTATGACCACCAAAAAATACCAGTTCGTGGATAGCGTAAATATCAAGAACCCGGAGTATACCGTAGATTCGAAACGACTCGATTATTACACGACGTCAAAAAATGCATATATGTACGGCCCTTCCACTATCGTCGGGAAGACCTATACCTTTTATTTTGAACGGGGCTTTTACGATACGAAAATTGAGCGGGGCTATGGCATAAAAAATACACGGATCGATTATAACAACCGCATCATAGAAGGAGACAGTGTTTATTTTGATAAGGCTTCTGCCTTTGCTTCCGCAACCAATAATATCAAAGTAACAGATACGATCAACAAAGGGGTAGTAAGAGCGCATTACGCCGAAGTTTTTCGACAAAAAGATTCGGTTTTTGCTACCAAGCGTGCCGTTGCCATAAATCTCGTTGAAAAAGATTCTATGTATATACACGGCGATACTTTGATGATCACCGGAAAGCCGGAGGAGCGAGTACTGCGGGCATTTCGAAATTCGAAATTCTATAAAACAGACCTCAGCGGGAAATGCGATTCCATCCACTTTACCCAGAATACCGGTATCACGCAATTGATAAGGGAACCCATTCTGTGGAACAAACAGAACCAAATGACAGGCGATAGTATTCACCTGGTCAGCGATATGGAGACGGAAAAACTAGATTCCTTAAAAGTGATCAATAACGCTTTTGTTATTGCTTTTGACAGCATAGGCAAAGAGGGATACAATCAAGCCAAAGGCAAGGACCTCTTTGGGAAGTTTAAAGAGAATCAACTGCGGACCATTGACCTGGTAAAGAATACAGAGGTCATTTACTATATGTATAATGACGATGATGAATTCATAGGGATCAACAAGACGATCTGCAGTGCCATACGAATGACTATGGGTGCAGATGATATTGAGGAGATCATTTTTTACACGAATCCGGACGGAACGATTTTCCCGGATTCCGAATTACCCAGAAACAGTCGGAAATTACGAGGCTTTATCTGGCGAGGCGATGAACGCATAAATTCCAAAGAAGAGATCTTCGATGAAGATGACAACAACATTGAATTAGTTTACATACGGGGTATCGAAAATCCGATCGATATTGATGCCGAAGAGGAAGAACGGCAACAGAATGAAGGCGATCCTGTTAATAGCAAGGCCATACGTAAAAGATCTTCCCAATAAGGTTGTCATCCATGCTTGCAGACGATTTTTTCACCTATCAATCTCAAACCTCTTCCCATCCGCTGGGGATGGAAATATCCCATGCCAAAGGCTCTTATATTTATGATGCCGCCGGGAAGGCCTACCTCGATTTTGTCGCCGGGGTTTCGGCCTGTACACTGGGGCACTGCCATCCTGATATCGTAAAGGCCGTTCAGGAGCAGGCAAGCTCATACATGCATGTCATGGTTTATGGCGAATACATCCAGGAACCAGCTGTTTCCTACACAAAACTTTTGGCTGAAAATCTACCTTCATCTTTACAGACTACCTATCTCGTAAACAGTGGAACCGAGGCAATGGAAGGCGCTCTTAAATTAGCCAGGAAAGCCACAGGAAGAAGTGAGATCATAGCGGCACGGGATTGCTATCACGGGAATACCATGGGCAGTCTGAGCCTGATGGACTTTGAAGAAAGACGCGCCCCTTTTCTACCCCTAATTCCTGATATCAGACATATAGAATTTAATAGGAAAGAATCCTTGTCGGCCATTACGGAAAAAACAGCTGCTGTAGTTTTGGAAACTATTCAGGGTGGCGCCGGATTTATCCTCCCAAAAAATGGGTACCTGGCAGCGGTCAGAAAACGATGCGATGAGACCGGAACCCTGCTGATCCTGGATGAAATTCAGCCAGGTTTTGGAAGGACAGGAAAATTATTTGCCTTTGAGCACTATGATTGTGTTCCGGATATTCTTGTGATCGGTAAAGGGATGGCTTCTGGATTACCTATTGGGGCATTTGTGGCTTCAAAAGAACTTATGGCTCTCCTTAATTCGAGTCCGGAATTAGGGCATATTACAACTTTTGGCGGGAATGCAGTCATAGCTGCGGCAGCAAAAATGACATTGGAAGTGCTTCTCAGAGATGAGCTGATGAATTCAATTTCAGACAAGGAAGCACTCTTCAAAATGCGGCTTCAACATGAGTTGATTCATGAAATCAGAGGCACCGGACTCATGCTTTGCCTCCTTATGCCCAGCGCTGAGATCGCTTCAAAACTGATTCATGCCTGTGCTAAGGAAGGTTTGATACTTTTTTGGCTACTCTTTGATAATAAGGCTGTTAGACTCACTCCTCCGCTCACGATTTCCGAAGAAGAGATCATAAAAGGTTGCCAGATTATCCTTGAAAAATTGGACCAAATCGCACAATAATCTGTTAACTATTTTGTTAATAATATAGACCAAATCTGGAATTAAGCCTAGTTGCAAAACAGCTATTTTTAAGTCCATAGTATAACCAATCTATCTTCTATGGCGTTAGATCCTAACGATCAACCTGGCCGGCCTGTGGCCAAGTTCGAATCCATGCTAAAAACTGATGATGTCTATTTCTTCGATGCCGATGATTTCGAAGACATAATTCATCATTATCTGAACCACGGCAAAATATCCCTGGCTAAGAAAGCTATCAAGATCGGGCTCACCCAGCACACTGCC
>JAHHLF010000268.1 GCA_018679315.1 Bacteroidia bacterium
GGCAGTGTACTGCTCCTTTGGAATCTCGGGTTAGAACTATGGGTTCGTCCAAATATTGCGGTAGTAATGTGAAGGGATATACTGCTCCTGTTTCAGGGACCTGGTCTGTAGTACCTACCCATTGCCAGGTACGGTAAAAGACCTTTTCCCTCAAGGCTTCGAAAATATCAGTGTCTCGATAAAAACGGGCAGGTAAGGTTTCTGCCTTGGCAATATTGGAGTTAATGTCAAATTTGCGTTCCAAAGTAGGTTTTATTTGTACTTTTAAAAGTAGATAATTCTTTTCGATAAATCAGTATTACTTGGCTCAACCCAAAGATCATACTAAGCTTGGCATATGGATGAGCATATCTTTGGTGATTGGAAATATGATCGGAGCCGGGATCTATATGATGCCTTCAGCCCTCGCCAATTATGGGGGAATCAGTATTGTTGGTTGGCTGGTTTCTTCCCTGGGCGCTTTATTGCTCGCAAACGTCTTCAGTAAATTGAGTAAGATGGTAAAAGGCAAGGCAGGTGGCCCCTATGCTTTTGCTAAAATCGGTTTTGGAGATTATGTAGGATTCCTGGTAGCCTGGGGGTATTGGATATCTATTTGGGTGGCCAATGCGGCCATTGCCATTGCTTTTGTAAGTGCGCTCAGCGTGATATTTCCCATATTGGAAAGCAATCCAGTGGCGGCAATATTGTGTGGATTAGGTGCGATCTGGTTGCTCACCTGGTATAATTCCAGGGGTATACTTAGTTCCGGGAAAATGCAACTGGCCACTACGCTGCTCAAGCTTATTCCCATTTTTGTCATAATTGCCGGTGGCTTTTTCTTTTTTGATGTAGACAATTTTGTTCCTTTTAACGCAAGTCAAGAAACAAATCTGGGCGCGATTGCTATTACAGGCACATTGACTTTATATGCCTTTCTTGGTTTGGAGAGTGCTACCATTCCTGCAGAAAATGTAGATGATCCTGAAAAGACCATTCCGAAAGCTACAATGATCGGTACTGTAATTACAACCCTCGTCTATGTTTTGAGTACTGTGGTTGTCATGGGGATGATACCCATGGAGGAACTGGCTACATCCCCTGCCCCTTTCGCAGATGCCATGCGTATCATGAGTGGAGAGATTGGAGAAGAGATCGTGGCAATTGGTGCGGCATTAGCGGCCTTCGGCGCATTGAACGGGTGGATCCTGATCCAAAGCCAGATAGCTAAGGCAACTGCTATAGACCATATGTTTCCAGCGATATTCAAAAAAGATAATCGGAAAGGGGTTCCCATTTGGAGCCTGATTATCGGAAGTATTTTAAGCTCAGCGCTTATGCTGATGAACTATTCTGAGGGATTGGTAGAGCAATTCAAGTTTATGATCTTACTCTCCACACTTTGTTGCCTTGTCCCTTATATATTCTCTGCAGCTGCCTATGTGAGTATAGCGTTACAACGAGGGCCTGAGAAAAGCTCCAAAACAACTATTATTATTCTGGGAGGTCTTGCCTTTCTCTATGCACTTTGGGCCATATTTGGTGCAGGGGAAAAATCTGTATTTTGGGGCTTCATCTTATTGCTCTTAGGAACACCCCTCTATGTATGGATGAAGTGGAAACACAATAATGACTAGTGGAAATAATGCCTTCAACAACTGCACATTCAGAATACCTCCCTCTTGATACCGTCTTTATCAAACCGGCGTCCAATTCCTATATAAGCACCTCCAATATTGAATCACAATGGGAAGGATTGAATTTTCTTTCGCCCCCTAATATTGAGAAAGCGTTAGAAGAATATTCCGTTATCGAACAGATCCTGTCATCCCATAGTTCTTCGATTTTTTCCTTTCCTAAAGATAAAAATCTTTCACTCGATGCCCTTTACTGCAGAGATGCCAGCATAGCCACAGATCACGGAATGATCCTTTGCCGGATGGGCAAAACAGCACGCAAAGGTGAACCTGAATCTCAGAAAGAAGTCTACGAAAAAAATGGCATTCCTGTACTCGGCTCTATTAAAACCCCGGGCACCCTCGAAGGTGGGGATGTAGCCTGGTTAGATGAGAAAACACTCGCTGTCGGTCATACCTATAGAACGAATGAGGATGGGATCAGGCAATTAAAAGAATTACTCGAACCCAGGGGAATTGAAATCTTAGTGGCAGACCTACCCCACTACAAAGGCGCAAGTGATGTCTTCCATTTAATGTCAATTCTGAGTCCGGTCGATAAAGATCTGGCCGTCGTATATTCCCCCTTAATGCCCATAAAATTTAGGAATGAACTACTAAAAAGAGGTTTTGAGTTGGTTGAAGTCCCGGATGAGGAATTCGATTCCATGGGATGCAATGTTCTGGCACTTGCGCCACGAAAATGCGTGATGGTTAGCGGAAATCCTATTACAAAAGACCGACTCAATTCAGCCGGCTGTACAGTCATTGAATATTTGGGAGATGAGATCAGTGTAAAAGGAGGAGGCGGACCTACCTGCCTTACACGGCCCATTAGTCGCTTTAAGAAATGACAAAAATTAGAGGTAAAGGTCGATAAGGCCTTCCGGGGTAGAGACCTTCACTACTTTATTATCGCGATCCACCAAAGTGATCATCGAATCTGTGATCGGGATCAGGATTTCCTTTGAATTAAAAGAAATCTCCAGCAGGGCTTGAGCTGTCCCATCATTAACACCTGTGATCTCTCCGATATGTCCATGGTTTTCGTCTTCGACGGAGAAGCCTATCACTTCATGGAAATAAAATTTATTGCCACTGAGTTTTGGCAATTGGGATAGCGGAAGAAAAATTTCTTTACCTAGTAAACTGTCCGCCGTAGCTTCATCTCGAACATCTTCAAACTGAACTCTGAGAAGCGCCGTCTTGTGGAGTCTGGCACGCTCAATAAAAAATGGAACCAATCCGTGGTCTAGTGCCACAAAAACTGATTCCATTGTATCGTATAATTCGGGTTGGTCTGTATCTAACTTGATTAAAACCTCCCCTTTGTAACTATGTTTGGAGACGATCTTACCGAGGTAAAAACAATCTTCCTTTCGCATAGTATGATCTTATTCTTTTTCTGAGCTAGCTTCAGCAGCTTCATCAGCTTCGGCCTTCGGCTCTTCTGCAGTTTCTTCTTTGGCTTCCTCAACCGGGGCTTCTGCAGTTTCAGCCTTAGCTTCCTCAGCAGGGGTTTCGGCTACTTCCTCGGCAGCTTCTGCTTTAGGTTCTTCTGCAGCTGCTTCTTTAGTGGCTTCGGCAGTTTCGGCTTTAGCTTCCTCAGCAGGGGCTTCGGCTACTTCCTCGGCAGCTTCTGCTTTAGGTTCTTCTGCAGTTTCGGCCTTAGCTTCCTCGGCAGGGGCTTCAGCTACTTCTTCAACAGCTTCCGCCTTGGGTTCTTCTACAGGGGTTTCTTCAGTGGCTTCTGCGGCCTCTGCCGGAGCCTCAGCTCCCTCTGCGGCAGCTTCAGCTGTTTCAGCAACTTCCTCCGTGGCTTCAGCAGCTTCTTCTGCTTCAGCTTCAACAGCAGCAAGTGCACGTTTATCGCTTGCTTCTTTCTCTGCCTGCAATGCTTCTGCGCGCGCTTTATCTTTTGCATCGCCCAAAGCTTTGGCCTTGTTTGCCACAGCCAACTCCTTATCCTTAACCCAGGCCTCAAATTTCTTTTGTGCTTCTTCTTCTGTAAGTGCACCTTTAGCAACTCCGCCTAGTAAATGATGCTTCAACAGTACGCCTTTATAAGAAAGGATACGCTTTGCCGTATGCGATGGCTGGGCCCCATTCTGGATCCATTCCACTGCATTGTCTACATTAACTTCTATTGTGGCAGGGTTGGTATTGGGATTGTAGATCCCTAATTTTTCGAGGAATTTTCCGTCTCGCTTAGCGCGTGAGTCCGCGGCTACGATCCAATAAAAAGGTTTACCTTTTTTTCCGTGTCTTTGAAGTCTTATTCTAACTGGCATATCACATTAAATTTTGAGGTTCACGACCCCGGTTATTAATTCTAATTTTTCTCCTCCATTGATTCCTGCTGACAGCTGGAGCAAAGGAGGCTGCAAATATACGTCAATATCTTAATTCTACAATACATTTTACAGCTTCTTTCCACCTATTCACAGACGTTGATAACTCCTGATAATTCCCCTTTTGGCAACTGCTATAAATCCCTATTTTTATTCCCCGTTATTTTTTCAAAAATCACCCTATGTATCTCGTTTTTGACACCGAAACTACTGGACTCCCAAAGCGATGGAATGCCCCGGTCAGTGATCTTGATAACTGGCCGAGATGTATTCAGATCGCCTGGCAGCTTCATGATCAATGGGGTGAGATCATAGAACACAACGCCTATCTCATACAACCGGAAGGGTTTGATGTTCCTTATGACGCTGAAAAAATTCACGGCATTTCAACAGCGCTGGCAACAGAAGAAGGCCTGCCTTTGGAAGAAGTTTTAGACGCTTTCACGCAAGCCCTTGCCAGGACTACTTTTGTCGTCGGACAAAACGTAAGTTTTGATCTCAATATTATGGGGTCTGAACTGCTGAGAGCCGGGCGGGAAAATAGCCTGGAAGGACTACCAGTTTTAGATACGTGTACAGAAGAGACAGCCTTGCTTTGTCAGATACCGGGAGGACGGGGTGGTAAATTTAAACTACCTACACTGACGGAACTACATGAATATCTTTTTCAGCAACCCTTTGATGAGGCCCATAATGCAACAGCCGATGTGGAAGCTACGTCTCGTTGCTTTTTTGAGCTGATCCGACTAAAACATTATCCCCTAGTCGACTTAAAAGCAAATCCCGGATATCTGGAAGCATTTCTTGAAAAAAATCCGGATCCTATTGAATTGGTTGGGCTTACTCATACGAATCTTAAAGAGGCTTCCGCAAAGCTTCAAAAAGATACAGAGCCGGATCTTGCGGATGGAGGTCCAGGGGAAACTCATATCCTATCGGAAGAATTAAATAATTCGACTTTCGTCCACCTACACAATCATTCACAATTCTCCGTATTACAGTCTACTACCAGGATCCATAACCTCGTCGCTCGAACTGGGGAGTTAGGTATGCCTGCAGTGGCACTTACTGATCATGGGAACATGATGGGTGCATTCCGTTTCATCAGGGAAGTAAATGCATATAATAAAAAGCTGGAAGAAGACCCTTCAGGGCAAACTATAAAACCCATTCTGGGATGTGAATTTTTTGTGTGCGAGGATCACACCAATAAAAGGGATAAGGATTACGGTTACCAGATGGTCTTTTTGGCAAAGAATAAAAAGGGATATCACAATCTGGCCAAAATGTCTTCTTTGGCCTTTACAGATGGATTTTATTACGTCCCCCGGATCGACAAGAAAATAGTAGAATCCTATAAGGAAGACCTCATTGTCCTTACAGGAAATTTATACGGGGAAGTATCGGCTAAGATCCTCAACCAGGGGGAGCGACAAGCCGAGGAAGCCCTGCTTTGGTGGAAAGAACTGTTTGGAGATGATCTCTATGTTGAGATGATGCGCCATGGTCAGGAAGATGAAAAACGTGCTAATGCAAGTCTTCTCTCCTTAGCCCGCAAGCATAATGTAAATATTGTTGCCACCAATAATACCTATTATTTGGATAAGGCTGATGCCAATGCACATGATATCCTGCTATGTGTTAAGGAAGGCGAAAAACAAGCCACCCCCATAGGCCGCGGCCGGGGATACAGATACGGTTTCCCAAACCAGGAATATTACTTTAAATCGGCTGAAGACATGAAAACGCTGTTTTCAGATCTTCCTGAAGCCATTTTGAATATTGAAAACCTACTCGATAAAATTGAAGCCTACACCTTGGAACGTGAGGTCTTATTGCCCAAATTTTCGATCCCGCAAGAGTTTAAGGAGGCTCATAGTATAGATTCAGATGGCATTGAAAGTGAAAACCGCTATTTGCGCCATATCACATTAGAAGGGGCTAAAGAACGCTATGAAACGATCAAACCCGAGATCCAGGAACGTATAGATTTTGAATTGCAGACGATCGCTAATAGCGGCTATCCCGGGTATTTTCTGATCGTAGAAGATTTTATAAGAGAAGCTCGGAATATGGGCGTTTCTGTAGGTCCGGGCAGGGGCTCGGCAGCAGGATCTGTGGTTGCGTATTGCCTTAGGATAACCAACATTGATCCCTTAAAATACGACCTCCTTTTTGAGCGTTTCCTAAATCCGGACCGGGTTTCCATGCCGGATATTGATATCGACTTTGATGATGAGGGTCGCGCTAAGGTCATGGATTATGTGATCAATAAATACGGTGCCAATCAGGTTGCCCAGATCATCACATATGGCACCATGGCGGCAAAATCGGCGATCAGGGACACGGCAAGAGTGCTTGATCTTCCATTAAATGAAGCCGACAGGCTGGCAAAACTGGTGCCTAATATGACCAAGTTAGCCAAGGTATTTGAATCTCAATTGGAAGATCTCAAGAAGAACTATCGGTCCGAAGATCTGAGGCGAATTCAGGAATTGATCGGGGTTTCTGAAGGACAAGACCTGCAAGCCGATACGGTAAATCTGGCTAAATCCCTTGAAGGATCGCTTCGGAATACAGGAATTCATGCCTGTGGTGTAATTATTACCCCGGATGACATTACCAATTTTGTTCCCATTGCCACAGCTAAAGATTCAGATCTCTATGTGACCCAATGGGACAATGCCGTAGTGGAAAATGCAGGCCTATTAAAGATGGATTTCCTGGGTTTGAAAACCCTAACTCTGATCAAGGATACCGTCAAGATCGTTAAGGCGCGTCACGAAATAGATCTTGACCCGGATGCATTTCCGTTAGATGACGAGAAAACTTATCAACTCTTCCAAAGAGGAGAAACGGTAGGTATCTTCCAATATGAATCTGTGGGCATGCAGAAGCACTTGAAAGAATTGAAGCCCACTGTATTTGATGACCTCATAGCCATGAATGCCTTGTACAGGCCTGGGCCTATGGAATATATTCCGCAATTCATCGACAGAAAGCACGGAAAGGAAGAGATCACCTATGACCTCCCGGTCATGGAGGAAATACTAAAGGACACCTATGGGATTACTGTGTACCAGGAACAGGTGATGCTCTTGTCACAAAAACTTGCTTCCTTCTCGAAAGGTGATGCCGATGTACTTCGAAAAGCCATGGGGAAAAAGATATTTGCCCTGCTGCAAAAACTAAAACCGCAATTTTTGGACGGGGGTGAGAAAAATGGCCATCCCCGGGATATCCTGGAAAAAATTTGGAAAGACTGGGAAGCTTTCGCCTCCTATGCATTTAATAAAAGTCATTCTACCTGTTATGCCTATATCGCATACCAGACAGCCTATTTGAAAGCCCATTATCCTTCAGAATATATGGCCGCTGTGCTTTCCAATAATATGAATGACATCAAACAGGTGACCTTCTTTATGGAGGAATGTAAGCGGATGGGGTTAGAAGTTTTAGGTCCGGATGTAAATGAATCCTGGTACAAGTTTGCGGTAAACAAAGACAATGCCGTACGCTTTGGAATGGGAGCCATAAAAGGAGTTGGACAAGGCGCAGTGAAATCCATTGTATCGGAACGCAAAGCCAATGGCCCATTTAGTTCTGTCTTTGATATGGCCAAACGCGCCGATTTGCGCGCAGCTAATAAAAAAGCCTTTGAAAACCTCGCATTAGCAGGTGCTTTTGATTCCCTGGGCCAGAACCATAGGGCACAATATTTTCACCAGGAAAAAGAAGGTGTCACCTTCCTTGAGAAAGTACTTCGCTACGGAGCCCGATTCCAGGAAAATGAAAATTCAGCCCAAGTAAGCCTGTTCGGAGAAGCAAGCGATGTACAAATACCGGAACCCGTCATACCCCCTTGCGAACCCTGGAGTATGATGGAAAAATTACGAAGGGAAAAAGAAGTAGTGGGTATTTATATTTCCGGCCATCCACTAGATGAATTTAAGAGTTCCATCCAGTGGTTCTGCAATGGCAATGTGAGCATGCTAACCGACTTGAATACTTTGGTAAACAAAGAAGTTTCCCTTGCTGGTATTATTACGGATGTACAGCACAGAGTCTCCAAAAATGGAAAGGGATGGGCTATCTTCACCCTGGAGGACTATACTGACACCTATGACTTCCGCATTTTTGGGGAGGAATACCTCAAATTCAGGCATTTCTTAATGATCAATTCCTTTGTCTATTTCAAAATATTCATACGTGATGGGTGGGTCAACAGAGAAACCGGAAAAAAAGGAGAGCCTAGACTGCAGTATACTTCTGTAATGCTGTTACAAGACGTTATGGAAACCTTTGCCAAGAAACTTACACTGCAGCTCAGCCTGGACCAGGTTAAGGAAGAAACAGTGACTACTTTGAAAAAAACCCTGGCCTCACATAAAGGAAAACAAAGTTTGCATTTTACCGTATTTGAGATGACCGATAATATGAAAGTGAATTTGAATAGTCGCAAACAGCGCATTGCGATCAGCGCTGAACTATTAGAAGAATTAGAGGCAAATCAGATTTACTATAAAATAAATTGATAGCTTTTCTTGATGATACTATAGGCAAAAAGTATCCATGTGTTGTAATTTTGCCGACTTAATAATGACTAACTTGTACGTTACAATAAAAAATTGAATTATGGCTTTAGAAATAACCGATGCTACCTTTGATGAAGTAGTGTTAAAAAATGAAAAACCAGTGGTAGTGGATTTCTGGGCAGCCTGGTGTGGACCCTGTAGAATGGTCGGACCAATTATTGATGAAGTCAGCGAAGAATACGAGGGCAAAGCAATTGTAGGAAAGGTTGATGTAGATTCAAACCAGGAATTTGCTGCCAGATACGGTGTGCGGAATATCCCTACCGTACTCGTCTTTAAGGATGGTGAAATCGTAAACAGACAAGTAGGCGTATCACCTAAGAAAGTGTACACAGATGCAATAGATGCCTTGTTATAAAAGGTGTTGCTGTTTCTGAGAAAAAGGTTTGACTGCAAGGTCAAACCTTTTTTAGTTTACCTTAGTTGTATCCATGAAAATACAATCAGAATTACATAAGGCTTCGTTGTTCAACAACCTGGAATTACTTGCTAACCAGGTAGTCGAAGGGTTTATCAGCGGTATTCACAAGAGTCCGTTTCACGGTTTCTCTGCAGAATTTGCTGAACATAAGATCTATAATATGGGTGAAAGCACCCGGCATATAGATTGGAAGCTTTTTGCTAAGACGGACAAACTGTACACCAAGCGATACGAAGAGGAGACCAACCTGCGGTGTCATATGATCCTTGATAATTCTGCGTCTATGTATTATCCGGCTATAAAAAATATGGGGCTGGATAATTTAAATAAAATTGGTTTTTCCGTTTTGGCTATAGCTTCCCTGATGACCATTTTAAAAAAACAAAGGGATGCAGTCGGGCTGAGTATTTTTTCAGACGAATATAATTTCTACACTCCTGAAAAAGGTAGTGAACGACATCACCAGCGGCTTCTTTCCAAATTAAGTGAAGTAAGTCTAAATACGGCCCCGGCCAAACA
>JAHHLF010000058.1 GCA_018679315.1 Bacteroidia bacterium
GTAATAATCTGTGTTTGCCAGGGTATCTATGATCCACGGATTGGCATGCACCAAAAGATGTTCGCTAAGGGCGTAGGGTAGTATCGCCTGGTATTCGGATATCAATGAATCCATAAAAGGAAAATAATCGCCGATAACCACATCCCGGGGCGTAATAATATACCTGTACAAGAGCGAATCTTGTCCATATTCGCTATAAGAGACGAGGGCTTGTTCTTTCCCTGATGTGTCCTCAAAGGGCGCTACAACGAGAAAAATACTGCCCAATAAGATCACCAGGATCCCAAGGCTCATAAATACGATCTTATTCAATATGGCCGGCCGTCTGGTTAATGACATTACACGCTGGAATTACAATACAAAACTACCTCAGCTGCCGAATTCTACCCATGATTAAAGTCATGTTTACCCGAAGCTGAACCCCGTACCTTTATATATACCAGACGGTAATTGACCAGCGGCATGAAATGGATCAATGGCATTTATAAAAACATTCGCAAATTCCTGATAGAGATCGGGGATATAAGCTTTTTTGCCGGACGGTATTTCCGGGAATTGGTGCACCCCCCTTTTGAGTGGAAGGAACTCTTGAGACAGTGCTATCAGGTAGGGAATCGCTCCCTTGTCCTGGTTGTAGTAACAGGATTTATTATTGGACTGGTCCTTACCTTGCAATCACGGCCCACACTGATCGAATTCGGGGCAGAATCCTGGATGCCCAATATGGTTGGGATATCCATTGTCAGGGAACTGGGACCGGTGATCACGGCCCTGGTCTGTGCGGGGCGGATCGCTTCGGGTATTGGTGCTGAATTAGGATCCATGCGCGTTACCGAACAGATCGATGCTATGGAGGTTTCGGGTACTAACCCCTTTAAATATCTCGTAGTAACCCGGGTCCTGGCAGCCACTTTGATGCTTCCCCTGTTAGTGATCCTGGCAGATGCAGTGGCTTTATACGGATCGGCCTTAGTAGAGAATTTTAAAGGGGATGTTTCCTTTCAGCTCTACTTTAACAAGGTATTTGATGCCTTGGGATATGGCGACTTGATCCCGGCCACGATAAAATCGTTTTTCTTCGGTTTTGCGATCGGCATAGTCGGTTGCTATAAGGGGTATTACAGTAAGAAAGGTACAGCAGGGGTAGGATTGGCTGCAAATTCGGCAGTGGTCTTCACTTCTATGCTCTTGTTCATACTTGATTTTATTGCCGTCTTTGTAGCGGATATCTTTTATGAACTATAAACCAAGAACCAAGAACCAAGAACCAAGAACTAAGAACTAAGAACTAAGAACTAAGAACAGAAATTTGGAACCTGTCATAGAAATACGAGATCTTAAAAAGAGTTTTGGAGACAACCATGTATTGAACGGATTTAACCTGACCCTTCAAAAAGGGGAAAACCTGGTGGTCATGGGAAAATCCGGATCCGGGAAGTCGGTTATGATCAAATGCCTGGTAGGCCTTATCCATCCGGATAGCGGATACATATCTGTCTTGGGTAAGGAGATCAATTTGTTAGATCAGGAGGATCTGGATGACCTACGTGTGGATATCGGATTCCTGTTCCAGGGTAGTGCCTTATATGATTCCATGACAGTGCGTGAAAACCTGGAATTTCCCCTGCGCCGTCATAAAAAGCGACTCGGGGTGGTAAAAGACACCTTACCTTTAATTGTAGAGGCATTGGAAAATGTCGATCTGGCAGATGCCATTGACCTCATGCCCGAAGAATTATCCGGGGGTATGAAAAGACGAGTTGCACTGGCACGTACACTCATATTGAGGCCGAAGATCATTTTGTACGATGAGCCTACCAGTGGATTAGACCCCATTACATCAAAAGGGATCATAGAATTGATGCGAAGTATCCAAAAAAAATATGGAACTTCCTCCCTGATCATTACCCATGATGTGGATTGTGCTCGGGTCATTTCCGAGCGTATGATCCTTTTAGTAGACGGGATAAATTATGCGGAAGGGGAGTATGATGAGCTTATCCGTAATGAAGATCCGAAAGTTCAGGCTTTCTTTAAAAAATAGGCGATATGGAACGAACAGCAAAAGAAAATATCAGGCTTGCACTATTTGTAATAATCGGGACGCTATCCCTGTTGGTGGGAGCTTATCTGATCGGGGATCGTCAGAATCTGTTTGGAGAAACCTTTGATCTTCACGCCATATTCAAGAATGTGAACGGGCTGCAGACCGGTAATAATGTGAGGTATTCAGGTATAAACGTAGGTACTGTCAGGCAGATCACAATGGAAAATGATACCACGATCCTTATTGTCATGAAAATGGATGGGAGTATGCTGGATCACATCAAGCAAAATGCGATCGCGACCATTGGATCGGACGGACTGGTAGGAAGTATGATCGTGAGTATCGTTCCGGGAGAAGGCAGTGCAGCCTTGATCCGGGATGGCGGCCAGATCAAAACCTATAGTCGTATCGGCGCCAAAGATATGCTGAGTACCTTGAATGTCACGAATGAAAATGCGGCGTTGCTTACTAAAGAATTGCTGCAAACTACCGCTGCCCTGAATGAAGGCCAGGGGGT
>JAHHLF010000103.1 GCA_018679315.1 Bacteroidia bacterium
TCCCTGCTTGGCGCCTTGCTTTACTGGGGACAGGATCTGTTTGTCATTACATTGTTCGATAAACCTCAACTCAGACCCTATATAGTATGGACAGCCCTGGCCATTCCTTTCTGGACTACTTCATTGGTATGTGCAGGCGTTCTCAGGGCAAGGAAGCAGAATAAATGGTTTGCTTTTTTAAACAACCCGGGAAGATTCGCCTTAGCAACTATAGCATTGATCGTCCTTTGGGCCTGGGTCGATTCTCCAATAAATGCGATTAAAGCGCACTTTTATGGGGTAGCTGCCATGGCCTTGATCGCTTTTTTGATCTGCATTACTGGTTTTAAGAAAATGACCTTGAGTTCCAGCTGGAATTCCTGGATCTTCATAAGAGAATCCCTTCCCATGATGTTATCCTCAACAATACTTGTGCTCCTGGGTTGGTTAGACACTTTTGTACTGGGAATTTATGAAACAGATGCCAATATTGGCATCTACAATGTAGCCTTGAAAATCAGTCTTCTTACTGGTTTTGGCCTCCAGGCCATTAACTCCATCCTTGCACCTAAACTGGCTAAAAGTCATTCTGAAGGAGACATGGTCCTATTCAAAGGATTAATACGTTTTTCTACGCGGATAAACTTCTTTTCTACGCTAGTGATAGTTGCTGGGATCCTTGTTTTCCATCGACTTTTGTTATCGATTTTTGGCGAAGAATTCATCAGTGGCGCCTCGGTGCTTATCATTCTATGCCTGGGTCAATTGATCAACGCTATGTCCGGTTCTATCGGCGAGATAATGCTTATGACCGGCAGACAGATCCCGTATCAAAATATCATGTTAGTCGCGCTGATACTGAACATAGTATTGAATTTCACTTTGATTCCATTATATGGTATTTTAGGAGCGGCCGTGGCTACTGCTATTAGCATAGCCTTTTGGAATATTTCTGGGGCCGTGTATTTAAAAAGCAAGATAGGAGTAGAATCCTTTTATAATCCTTTTTCAAAGAGAGGTAAGGATCAATAAGAAAGAACAATGAAGAATATTCGAAAATCTAAAGTTTCTCTCTTCTGGGTATGGCTAGCGGATTCAATAGGGGTCTTCCTTTCATTCTTCTTTCGGAGAAAACGTCTTACGGCAACCCATGATTTCCCACCGCCTTTTTTTATCATCGGCTGCGGCAGATCGGGTAATACCTTACTACGCTCCATATTAGTGGCCAATGATCAGCTTGTTATTCCACCTGAATCCTACATATGGCCACGGGCTATTCGAAGATTTAAGGCCTATGGTTTCCTTCCCTGGGATGTTCTGTCCTCTATGGTCGTATCAGAATTTGAAGCCTACAGGGCCTTCAATACCTGGGAAATTAATTTGTTTGAGGCACATCAATCTGTTCGAAAACTTCCAAGATCAAAGCAGACCTTATCGCATATTTTCCATCATATCTATTCAAGATTTTCTCTTGAAAAGGGGTTTAAAGGAAGACGCTGGGGCGATAAAACACCTATCAACACTATTTATGCCGATAAAATCCTGAAAGTTTTTCCTAAAGCACAATTCATTTTTTTGGAACGCGATCCCCGCGATGTCGTGTGTTCATATGTGAAAGCTGGATTATATGAAGAGTATGAATCTCCAGCTCGTTTTTGGAAGGCTTGCAAAGACATGTCGGTGAAACTTCAGAAGAAGTTACCTGAGGATCAGGTATTACTAGTTACCTATGAAGATCTGGTGAGGAAACCTGAATATGAAGTTCAACAGATCTGCACTTTCCTCCGAATAAAATATTCTCCTGAATTACTTAACTATTGGCAAAAAACAGAGCACTTGGGCGATGTTAATTACCGGGCACATCATGAAAATATCAAATCACCTATTACTACGGATTCAATTGGCAAGTGGAAGGGACAGCTTTCCCAGGAGGATTTGAATAAGATCTCAGAGATCACAAAATATAAAACCTAAACTATTGAAACTGGAAGGGAGCTTATTTAAGAAGGGGATCTTCATAGTAATATTGAAGGCAACGGGCATCCTTTTCTCCTATGCCTTCACCTTGTATATAACCAATTTTTTTGGGGCGAAAGCCTATGGGCAGTACAGCCTTTTCTTTGCGATCATAAATTTTGCAGCAATTTTAGCGCTTTTCGGCACAGATCGCTCTGTTATAAAACTCTATAACCAGGATGAGCTTACAGAAGGCAGGAAAAATGTGATCCATTCAATATTTGCCGTTAGCCTTTCTTCCCTTATAATGTCAGGATTGCTTTACCTAGGATGGGATTATTTGGTGGCAACCTTTTTTGGCAATAGCCCTGACATAATTGAGCTAAGACCCTATGTTCTGATCTTGTTTTTTTACAGCCTTTATATATTTATTTCTGAGTCGATGCGAGCAAAAAACAAGATGAAATTGTTTGGAGTCTTTCGTTTTAATGCGCTATTTTTTACGGCCTTACTATTTTTGATCTTTTTGCGCAAAGCAGAAATAGACTGGGCCCCCATTAAGAGCTTTGCATTTGCCGCTTTGACTATTGGGGTCTTGGGATTGTTATTGTTTGCACGTGATTATGGGGTTGGAGTTAAATTGCAGAAAGCCAGGTTTAATAAAATTTTTGAAATTTCTTATCCCATGCTTCTTGCGAGTTCCATGGGCCTAATCATCGGCTGGGTAGATACATTTATGCTAGGATATTTTGTGGATGAAAAAGCAGTAGGAGTCTACAATGTTGCTTATAAAGTTGCCTTCGTTTCTTCTATTTTACTTACCACAGTGACTACCGTGATCTCTCCAAATGTGGCCAGGCTGAGCTCTATGGATCAATATGAGGAATTAAAAAAGATGATTAAGAATATAGCCCAATTACTCAGCGCAGGGGCCGCGCTAATTTTCCTACTATCTATTTTCAATATGGAATTGATCCTGTCTTTCTTTGGCAAGGAATTTATTGTGGGAACTTCGGCATTAGGCGTTCTTCTAATTGGTCAATTTATTAGTTCCTATTCGGGCCCTGTGGCCATGCTTTTACAAATGACAGGGCATGAGAAGAACTTTATGTATATTTCCATAGTTGCTATGTTGATGAATGTGATTTTAAACCTATTGCTCATACCGGCTTATGGTTTTCTGGGCGCAGCAATTGCCAGTGCAGCAACTTTGATCGCCAACAACTTGATGTGCGTTTACTTTGTAAAGAAAAAACTCGGATTTTACTCATTTTATATCCCCTTCAAAAAGAATGCTTAACATACAGAAGACAGGATTCAAAAGAAAGTGGATTAATGGTCTGTTAAAGATCATGTCCCTTACAATTAATGGGGTATATCTTAAGAAAGGAAATAATTTCGCCACGGATATTCAGATCGGTGAAGGAACAAGGATCAATGGTAATTTTACATCGAAGGGCAAAGGAAAAATGTGTATTGGCAAGTATTGTGCATTTGGAGCAAATATCAGCGCCATAGCTGCCAACCACAATCTAAATACCTTAAACCTTCAGGTACACTTAAATACCTTCCTGGGTATTCGCAGTGAGGATGCTTCTAAGAAGGACATTCATGTAGGTAATAATGTTTGGATCGGAGACAATGTGATCTTACTTCCCGGGATCAATATTGGAGATGGCGCTATCATTGGGGCGGCTTCAGTAGTAACAAAAAATATAGATGCCTATTCCATCAATGCCGGGAATCCCTGTAAACCGTTAAAGAATAGATTTGCATCTGAAAACATCAAAGAACTGCTGGCAAACGTTAACTGGTGGGATTGGCCAAAAGAACGAATGCAAGAGAATCGAGATTTCTTTGACCTGGATTTTAGTACAATAACTGCCGAAGAGTTGAAAGAGGCAATAGCTAAGCTGAAATAGGTAGCATGATGCAACTTGACTTTGTAAATATCGGCGCGGCAAAATCCGGGACAACCACACTGCATGATATTCTAATACAGCATCCTGAATTATGCATCCCTGCGGAAAAAGATTTCCACTATTTTGACAATGATGTAAACTATGAGAAAGGTTCCAATTGGTACAAGTCGTATTTTGACTCATGCAAAGATTCAGGCAAACGAGGTGAGATCGCTGCCACCTATTTGTATTCTAAAGCAGCCGCAGCCAGATTGGCAAATGATGTCGGCAGCGATCTAAAGATCATCGCTCTCCTTCGTAATCCTGCACATAGGGCTTATTCCGAATACATGCACTTAAAACGCTCTCATGTAGAACTAGATCTTAATGCTTATTACAACAAGCACAAGACAATAGACTTACAAATGCCACATTACAATGAAATAATTGACAGGGGGTTCTATGCACGTCA
>JAHHLF010000373.1 GCA_018679315.1 Bacteroidia bacterium
CAATAAATGACTTGCTACTGGTAAATGCAACACCCTTTGAAGGCGATACCCTGGTTAAGGCAAAAAAGGTTTCCCTGACTATGCCCATAACAGAATTATTTGGGGACGATGCGGTAGAGATCCATTCTTTTAGCTTAGAAGGTGCGAAGCTCAACCTAAAGGAGAACACAGAGGATCAAACGAATTACGACATTTCAAAATCTGAAGATTACTCAGATAGTGCCTCTTCAAATGAAGCAGCCGTATTTGATATCAGAAGCTATAGAATTTCAGACTCAGAACTGATTTATGAAGACCTGGATACCGGACTTAGTTTTACACTGAGTAACATTAATCATGAGGGGGAAGGCACATTTTCTCTGGAAGAATCGCTCTTAAATACGCAAACACAAACGGATATCAGTCTGCGTATAGCTGGAGTTACATGGTTCAATGAGATCCCGGTTAATTTAAAAGCGATCATTGGCATAGACCTCGAAAATAATACTTACACCTTTAAGGATAACTCTGGTTTTTTGAGAGATCTACCCATTGAACTCAGTGGCTCTGTTAAAGTTTTGAAAGAGGCGCAGCAATGGGCTATGAGTATTAGAGCGCTCAATTCAGATTTTGAAAATTTCTTAGCCCTGATCCCTGAAGATTATAGAGGCTATGCCGAAGGAATAACAACCCGTGGCACATTTGAACTGGAAGGAACACTCCAGGGAAATTGGGACGATACGTATATACCAAAATTAGATTTTCAGCTGCTGGCAAAAGATGGATACTTGAAATATCCTGACCTGGCTAAAGCCTTGGAAAATATTCAATTTGAAATTGGGTTAAAAAATACGACCGGACTTCCTGAAGACACATTTTTAGCTATTAACAATGCCCTATTTTCTATAGGCTCAGATAGGGTCAGTTTCAGCTCTGTACTTTCTCAATTAACCGGTAATATGAATGTTAAAGGTACTTTAAAAGCCAATTTAGATCTCCAGAATCTGAAAGAAGCCTATCCCTTGGAAAGCCTTAACTCAGTTGATGGTAAAGTGCAGGTAGACGTAACCTCAAGCTTTTCAATGAACGATATTGAAACTGGGGCTTATGAAAATACCAGGTCCAGCGGAGATATTAAATTGAATGGAATTCGATACAAACAGGAGAATGCTCCTGATACTTTTATAGAAAATGCAGCCTTCACCTTCACTTCTGAAGCTGTGATTGTAGACCGAATGTCGGGGACTACAGGCAATTCTGATTTTTCGCTGAAAGGCACGGTTGCCAATATGCTGGGCTATACCTTGAGGGATGAACCCTTAAAAGGGAACTTTTCACTACGCTCCAAGCGTTTAGATCTTAACGATTTTATGGGCGATGACGAAGATCCACAGGCTGAAGAAACTCAGCCCGATGGGGAGCATTGGCAGATACCGGATTACCTGAATGCTGTATTTACTGCGGATATTTCTGAGGTGATCTATGACGATATCGTCTTGAGTGATATTACAGGGGCATTGCGCATACGAGACGGCAGTGCAAATTTTTCCGATGTTTCTTCTAAATTTTTAGGAGGGAATCTTTTGGCGGATGGAAAACTTGTCTCTAAAGGGAAACCAACATTTGATATTCAGCTTGCTTTACAAAACAACAGCATATCGGAGTTGTTAAATACGACGACTTTTTTCGAAAAACTGGCGCCTATTGCCCGAGGCTTGCAGGGCACGATGGATTCTAAGTTTAGGATGCAAGGCAGTTTTGTTAATGGGTTTGAGCTTGATTTTAACAGTCTTTCCGGCCAGGCACAAACAGAATTAAAAGCGCTTGACAAAATTTTAGGTGAGCAATCCTTCATTAGCGGATTGAGGCAGAAACTTGATTTTTTAAATGAGGAATCCCTCGACCTGAAAGGGTTAAAAACAGTGTTGAAATTTCAGGACGGCAACATTTCAGTCAGTCCCTTTACTTTCAACTATAAGGATATCAAAATTGATGTTAGTGGCAGTCATACATTTACAGGAGATATGAACTATGCGATGCAATTGGAGGTTCCTGCCTACTATCTCGGGAGTGAGGTTAATGCACTAATAGCTTCACTGGGCGATCCGGAATTAAAAGAGATCCCCGTACCTGTGAATGTGTCGATCTCTGGCACCTATACCTCACCAAATTTTAATACAGACCTAAAGTCAAGTGTGACTACATTGACAGGAAAACTTATAGAGATCCAAAAGGCTCGATTAAAAGCTAAGGGCACAGAAAAAGTGAAAGACCTGCTAGGGGGTATTTTTACTTCTGGACAACAGGATTCTACAACCAGGGATACCGTTACGGAGCCTTCGGTTAAAGGGGTTTTAGGAGACATCCTAAGCAAAGGATCAAAGCCAGCAGATTCGACTATTACAGCGTCTGATTCTTCCGCTCAGAAACCACAATCCATAGAAAAGACCGCAACGGATATTATTGGAGGAATTTTTAAGAAGAAAAAACAAGATACCACAGCAAAGGATACAGTTAACCAATAGATAGCTCCACTACAGTGCCCTCATTTCCCCGAATATTAAAGACCGTACTATCTTCAAATAGAAAGTATTGTCCTTTTATGCCTTTCAGGATACCCTTGTATGAGGGAGTTTTGGTCAGGTTTAAACTTTTCACTTTCTCAGGATATTGCAAGACCGGAAAATCCATATGGATTTCGTCACTATCTGCAATGTAATAAGTTGCTGCTTCTTCGGGAATATATTCTTTTAGTTTTTTACGCCAGTCTTTCAGATCTTCATCCTTGACCTGATTGGTCAGCATTTTTCGCCAATTGGTTTTATCGCTCAAATGATCTTTTAAGGCTACCTCCGTGATCCCTGCTAAATATCTATTGGGTGTTTCAACTATAGTGATCGCTTCATGGGCGCCTTGATCTATCCATCGGGTGGGCACTTGTGTTTTGCGCGTAACGCCTACTTTTATATTACTCGAATTGGCAAGGTATACGATATGGGGTTGAAGCTGTACTTTCTTTTCATAGGCAAGGTCGCGATCCTCCTGATCTAAATGCGCTTTACTTAATTCCGGGCGCATGATCCAATCGCCTGCAGCAGGAATGTCAAAAAAGCACTGACGGCAAAATCCCTGTCTGTAAATAGGCCTTTCCTCTCCGCAATTCAAGCATTGATAGGTAATGAATTTTATCTCCAGAGGCTTATCGAGCACTTGATTGACATTGAGAAAATCGGCTTCAAATACCAGGTAATACTGTATAGGAGTTCCATGTTCTGTGGACATTTTGCGGAGTACACCTCGAAAATTCATGCAGTGTATTTCATCGGTATTTGTTTGTAAATACCCTGTTTAAAGTTAAATTTAGAGTCGCTGTAAAGATATCCAAAATGCCAATACCATTATTTAATTCTATAGCATCCTGGCTTTTAAAGAAGCGATTTCACCAGATAGAGCTATTTCTCAAATATCCTGGTGAAGTGCAACAGGAGGTATTGCAGCAATTATTGGAATTAGCAGGGGAAACAGAAATAGGGAAGCAGTATGAATTTGACAGCCTCAATTCATATGAGGCGTTTGCGGAACGTATTCCCATAGTCTCCTATGAAGAGTTCGAACCAAAGATAGAACGCACCCGAAGGGGAGAACAAAATATCTTTTGGCCAACGGCTATAAAGTGGTTTGCTAAAAGTAGCGGTACGACCAATTCGAAAAGTAAATTTATTCCGGTTAGCACCGAAGCCCTGGAAGATTGTCATTATAAATCCGGCAAGGATATGCTGTGTTTATATCTGAATAATAATGAGAATTCCCAACTATTCACAGGAAAAGGTCTTCGACTGGGAGGTAGTAAAGAATTATACGAGGATAATGGCACCTTTTTTGGCGACCTGTCCGCGATCTTGATTGATAACATGCCCTTTTGGGCCGAATTCAGCAGTACCCCAAGTAATAAGGTCTCATTGATGGGTGAGTGGGAAACTAAGCTTTCTGCGATCATTAATGAAAGCATTCAGGAAAATGTTACCAGTTTAGTTGGTGTGCCCAGCTGGATGCTCGTATTGCTGCATAAGGCACTGGAGGAGACAGGTAAAAATCACCTCTTTGAAATTTGGAATAATTTAGAAGTCTATTTTCATGGCGGCGTAAGTTTTAATCCGTACAGGGATCAGTTCCAGGCGATTTTACCCCGAAAAAATTTCAACTATTACGAGATATATAATGCCTCCGAAGGCTTCTTTGCCATCCAGGACAGAAACCATGCAGACGACTTGCTGCTAATGCTTGATTACGGGATCTTTTATGAATTTATTCCCATGGATGCCTACGGCACGGAAAGCCCTAAGGCGATTCCATTATGGGAAGTTGAAACGGACGTGAATTACGCCTTGGTTATTACAACGAACGCGGGATTATGGCGATACAAAATTGGCGACACGCTGCGGTTTACCTCTACAGACCCTTACCGTATCAAGATTACAGGAAGGACTAAGCATCATATCAATGTCTTTGGAGAAGAATTGATCATAGAGAATGCAGAACGTGCGCTTGAAAAATCTTGTCAGCTTACAGGGGCAGCCGTAAAGGATTTTACAGTTGCTCCGATATATATGTCAGGCAAGAAAAAAGGCGCACATGAATGGGTGATCGAATTTAAGAAAGCGCCCAACAAATTGGACGATTTTACTCAATTGCTCGATAATAATTTAAAATCCCTGAATTCTGATTATGAGGCTAAGCGGTATAAAAATATGACGCTGAATATCCCCATCGTCCATGTTGCACAGGAAAATCTTTTCTATAATTGGTTAAAATCCAAAAACAAGCTGGGAGGTCAGCATAAGATCCCCAGATTGTCCAATACCAGGGACTATATTGACGAACTACTCCAAATGAATAAATAGGAATACGCCTTTATTTTAGTCAATTTATACAGTTCTTCATTCCACAAATACATTCTTCTATAGCATTCACACTAGAGTTTTTGATCTTGTGACAGGTTTGATACGCATGCCTACCTGAGCCGGATAATCTATTGGAATTGGCGGTTGTTAATTCTTATATCATCGAGTATATGGCCCAAATCAACCAAAAAATAAGGTTTATACTCACTAATTGCCCAACTTAGAGCTCAATAGCTACCAAATCTTAAAAATAAACCTATGGCTGAACGACTAGTAATATTATCCGATATGTGGGGGGCTAAGAAAGGCCTGTGGATCATGTCATACCTGGCATATCTGCAACCCTATTTTGATATTGAATTCCATGATTGTCGTCAATTGGCCAATATTGATGTTCCTGTTAATACCCAGGAGAACGTTTATAAGGCATTTAAAAATGGAGGTATGGATCTGGCTGTACGCCATATACATTCCAAAGAAAAAGCACCAGCTCACTTCCTCACTTTTTGTGCGGGCGGTACCATTGCCTGGGACGCTGGTCTTAAGGGTATGCCCATGAAATCATTATATGCGATTTCACCAATTGATCTTACGGATTATAGCGAAAAACCAGATTGTCCTGTAACTGTTGTTTTTGGTAAGGACGATCAAAATGTTCCAGATTTCCTATGGGCCGATAAAATGGGCGTGAAAATGGAGCATATCTCCAAGTATGGACACGAACTATAATCTGATGAAAAGATCATCAGTAAGGTTTGTCAGGAAATACTTAAAAATTTCTTGAAAGAGAAACATCAGGCTTAGGATACAGCCTTCAATTTTTTCACGGTCTCGTAAGACAATTTAGCTTCAGCATAAGGCTTGGTTACCTTAAAATCCTTTTCCCCTGTAGATGGCATTTCAAACATGGCATCTGTAAAGACAGCTTCACAAAGTGATCTAAGGCCTCTTGCCCCAAGTTTATACTC
>JAHHLF010000177.1 GCA_018679315.1 Bacteroidia bacterium
GGCAGTAATTTTTTTGCACAATGATCGGTGTGCAGAATGACACTGGCTCCATAGGCGCTTGCCATTTCATGAATGTGCCTGGCTCCGGCAATAGCCCCTTTAATTGCAGCTCTTTGGCCATCATTAGACAAGCCCTTACCTGCATTGAATTGGGCTCCTCCATTAGAATATTGGATAATAACGGGGGCATTTAGCTCAGCAGCTGTTTCCATAACTGCATTTACGGTGTTCGAACCAATTACATTGACAGCCGGTAAGGCAAAGCCATTTTGTTTGGCGTAGTTAAAGATCTCCTGGACCTGGTCTCCGGTTGCGACACCGGGCTTTATATTGTGGGACATAGTTGGGTAGTTTTCGACTAGTTTTAAGGGCAAATGTATAAAAATAAAACCGCTAAAAAGGATAATTGATCCCTATTTGAAAGACAGCATTCGCAAAATTATATTCTGTAAACCACCGCCTCGAAGGTTCATTAGCTGGATTGTAGGTTTTAAACCCGGTATCGAGTCGGAAGACGAAATAGCTAAAATCATAGCGCAGGCCAAATCCGGTACCGAGTGCCAGCTCATCCAGGGATTCAAATCCTTCAAATACCGCCTCGGGATCATCTACATTATCCCAAACGTTCCAGATGTTCCCGGCATCTGCGAAGAGGGCCCCTTTAATATCTCCAACTATTGGGAATCGGTATTCCAGGTTTAGGGCGATCTTAAAATTGGCTTCATTAAAATCGTTGATCGCTTGTGTACTCCCGGGGCCTAATGAATAAGGGAACCATCCCCTGTTATCATTGGAACCTCCGGCAAAATAACTTCGTACAAAAGGAACACTATTTGAATTGCCATAGGGAACCGCAATGCCGAAAAAGCTTCGGAATGCCATCACATTAGATCCGGATAGGTCCCAATATTTAATATAGTCGACCTCTGTCTTGACATATTGGGAGAAGGGTACCCCAAATACCCGGAGGTTGTTATTATCATCTTCTTCAAAAGTGATAAAATTGGCAAGGCCGGAGAGCAGGTTCCCTGCGCTTTCGAGTCTGAGTCGCAATTGGTAGAAATCGTTGTCGTTTATATTGCTTCTGCTGTTTTTCGTCCATGTATAATTACTGGCAAAGATCAGGTTGTTCTCAGTGAGACGATCCCGTCTTTCTTCAATCCTACTTACATCCCTGTAAATATCAGAAGTCACCGGCACTATAGAACCTGAAAGCACGGATTCTGTAAATCCAGTTGTTCCTTCAGGAATAATAAGGCGCGGATCCGGATTTGTTGTAGAAGTTTCAAAGAAGGGGGCTAACTCCGGGTAATTGACCGTATCATCAAAACTGTCAAAATCATCCGCGATATCATCCAGCCTGTTATAGGTACTGCCGTAGACATTAAAAAAGCGGTCGGGGTTTACATTCCTTACAAATTGAATGTTCAATAGCTCAAACGTATTCTTTAATTCCTGAGACGGTGTCCAGGTATATCCCAGGACTGTATTCAAGGTTTGTTTATCCAGCCCAATATTTTTTTGGAAACTAGTACCAATAGTAATCCGGGTTTGCGGTAACATATAGGCCGGAACGATACGCTTGGCATTAAACAGCGGGAACCACATTCGAGGGATGGTAAGATTGACATCTCCCCGTATCTCAGAAAAGAAATTTTCAGAAGAAGTGTCGTCGCTCAACAGACCAAAAGAGCCCCCGGCAGAGATTGCCAGCGTCTCTGCCCCGGCAAATATGTTTCGGGTGATCAGGGACGTACTGAAACCAATACCAAGCTGTTGAATGTTGGAATGCGTAATGTCGAAATCAAGCCCCAGCGAATACTTGGGCCGTGGGGCCAGGTAAATATTTGAGCTTAAGCGCGTTTGGGTACTGTCTTCAATAAATTCTATGTTGGGGTATTTGAATGTATTTAAGTTAGTGATCTGACGATAGGTCCGCAACCGATCAATATCCCTGTATACACTATCTTTTTCCAAGAAAATAGCATCGGTTAAGGCATCCGGATTATAGCGAAGCCTGTCGCTGTAGTAAATAGTGTAATCCTTATGTTCAATGGACTGCAAATCTGAATTTGCATCCTGGAAATTGTAATCCGCATAAATATTGATCTTATCAAAAGTGAA
>JAHHLF010000142.1 GCA_018679315.1 Bacteroidia bacterium
GTATTGATCTGCATACCGCTGTGCCAAATCCTTATTTGGTTCTACGATCCCGATTATCTGGAAATCGCCATGTGCTTCGCTTCCGAATATCCAGTGAACATGGGTATGCGTAAGGCCAATGACGCCAATTTCTAACGGTCGTTCTTGTGTGAGTCCTGCAAAAGAGAAGAAGGAAAGAATAAAGGTGATGGTATGTGAAATTTTTGTCATGAGATATCTCTAAAATCCAGCAAATTCCTGCAATTGAAGTAATAAGAATAACAGTTCGCTGTCTATGGTTTAATCTGCTTTGATCCGATTATATTTTTTCATGATCTGTAAGACCTTTTCGATTGGCAAGGCTTTCATCTCATGACCATCCCTACCTTTCATCGTTTCCGCAGCAAAAAGGGAATTAAGTATGGCCTCTTCCGTGGCCTCTATAGTTGCCAAAAATAGGGGAGTCATGGCTTCATTCCGCAAGATTTCCTGTGAGTTTGTTTTCTTATCGCTTAAATAGGGAATACGGTTTTCCTTTGCTGTGGAAAAAGCGATCACATAATCGCCACTTCCATTAGAAGCGATCCCACCGGTTTTGGCCAGGCCCATTACAGCACGCTTGGCGAGTCGCTCCAAATTGCGTGACAAAATAGGCGCGTCTGTGGCCACGACGATCATACAGGAGCCGTCTACATCATAAGTGAATTGCCTGGGATAGTTATCCAGCTCTTTGGCAATTGGGACACCATTGAGTTCAAAGACCCCCCCAAAATTGGTTTGTACCAGTACCCCAATTTTATAGCCTCCATGATCCTTTGGAATGACGCGAGATGCCGTGCCAATTCCACCCTTGTATTGAAAACAGACGGTGCCGGTACCGGCACCTACATTTCCTTCCTCTACAGGTCCTTCTTTTGCATTTTCTATGGCCTTAAGTACATGAGATTCTGTCACATTCCTGCCCCGGATATCATTCAGATAACCATCGTTGGTTTCCCCAACTACTGCATTTACAGATCGCACATCTGTATTTTTGTCCTGACTTAGCGTATAGCTTATTAGCGCATTGGAGGCCACAGGAACGCTTAAGGTGTTGGTCAAAATTATGGGTGTTTCAATATTCCCCAGTTCTTTTACCTGACTATACCCGGCTAGCTTGCCAAAACCATTACCCAGGTAGATGGCCGCAGGGACTTTCTCCTGGAAAATATTTTCGGAATGAGGAAGTATAGCGGTTACTCCGGTACGTATGTCATTATCTACGATCAAGGTAGTATGTCCGACCATAACTCCTTTTACATCGGTTATAGCATTGAGTTGTCCTGTTTTAAGTACTCCAATCTCAATCCCATGATCCCTGACGCGTTTTTGTTGGGCGTTCGAATTTGCGGATACAAATAGGAAGACCGTTACTACAAACGACAAGAGAAATTTGACCATTATTTCTTGAGTTCTTTATTTAGAATGCCGTCCATTTTCACATGGGTGATCTCAGGTTCCTCCAGCATTCTGATTAGTGTGAGGTGATCCATTGACAAGGAATCTCCGGCATGCTGACTCCCACCGGTTGTGCCCAAAATGATATAATCTCTTTCGTGTCTTTTACGATGAGAAAGCGAATGAAAATGTCCATTGATCACCGTATATGGCCTATCTGCCAGCAGGGATTCTAATGGCCCGAGCCCCTTCTCATCTTCACGCATCCACAGCGGCTTATGCATTAGGACGAAAGTCCATTTTACATCAGGATTATCTCTTAGAATACCTTTAAAATAATCGAGCTGAGCAGATCCCATGGCACCAGTGGTTCGCTCCGGCATGTTGTAATATGTTCCATCTTCATACTTCCCTTCTATCTCACCACGGATTATCCGCAGGGCCGTATCCCGGGCCTGAAAGATCTCCATCATTCTAGTTTCTTCAAAATCTTCGGAATCCATCATTAAGAAAAGCACATCTCTGTAAAGGAAGTGATAGTACCTGGGCCCGTATCTCTTTTTCCAAAAGTCACGCATCGCCGGATGGGTGAGATCATGGTTTCCTCCCAAATAGAAAAAGGGCATATTAAGTTTGGAGGTCCGCGTATCAAAACTGTCCCATTCCCTAGCCAGTTGCATAGTATCAGCTGTTCCCCCATCAATCAGATCGCCAACACTCAGAACAAATGTCGGATCCAGACGGTTTAGCTGAGTAACAGCCTTACTGTAAACGCCTTCACGTTCACCACCATTCAAGTCGGATATAAGCGCAAAGGTGAAATCTGCTTCTGTTTCCTCAAACACATCATGGGTCCAGGGTGTTGGGCCATTTTGGATATCATGAACAAAAATCGGTTCAGGCTTAGGCTCTTTTCTGCAACTTAAGATAAGCAGGCAGAAGATAGATAAGAGTTGAATGGATTTCATGGCTTGATTATTAAGAGAATACAATTGTATGCACCCAGTCCTGTTATTGCTAAACTAAATATACAGGAAAAAAGGGGATGATATCTCCACTTTGTTTCTTCGGATGAAGCTACTAAAAACCTTTAATAAGTAAGTTCTGCCACCTTGCGGATGTAGGAATTATTCTCCGCTTCACCAATAATAAAATGAGCCACATCTGCTCTGGATATCATTTTAGTCAGGATGTAACTGCCAAGTCCTTTTCCGTGTTTGTAGCGACCTCTTCTACGGCCATTGGTCAATTGTCCCGGGCGCACGATCGTCCAGTCCAGATCACTCTGCTGTATTAATCGTTCCTGTTTTTCTTTATCCAGGAAATAGAAGAGGATAATGAAGGGGATCACGAATAAGGTATAGTAGAGACCTAGTTTAAACCGACTGTCATTTATGCCTAGTGAAGTAATGCAAATAAATCTGTTGAGCTGATTTTTCTGCATCGCCCGGATAATGTTCTGAGTGCCTCTAGATAAAATAGTGGTTTTAATAAAGAACTTCTTATGTCCGAGTGCAGAGATTACGACTTCATGTCCGGAAAAAGAATGTTCTAAAGTTTCAGGCACCAATACGTCGCCTTTAACAACTACCAGATTAGGATTCGAGATCTTAACTTTTTTGGGATTACGAATCAGGGCAGTTACTTCATGTCCACTTTCCAATGCCTGTTTGATGATCTGTTTGCCTGTTTTGCCCGTGCCGCCTATTAGCATGATCTTCATGTCTTTTGTTTTTGGATCAGGTCAAACTTGGTTTAATTTGAGATAAGTACAAAATAGGATGTACTCAATAAGGGATTCATGCCGATGAACCGTATATATTATCACCTCAATTGCAGATCGTCAAACTGTACAATCGTCACAGTCAATGCCTCTTGACTTTTGGAAAGCTTCCCGTCCTTCTATAATAGAAAAATATACGATCCCTGCGGTTCCCAGGGCATCGATATAAGGGATCTCCCACAACGCCCATAAACCGCTTGCCACTAGTAAGATTACAGACATATACAGGCATACCTGATTACATTTCGCATCGGCGATGATTGGGGCAGAAGCTAATTTTGTTCCTACAGATATTTTGGCCCTAATCAAAAGCCACATGGTAAGTATGGAGATCAATCCTATGATGACACCTGCCGTTGTGGAAGTGGGCTGATGCCCTTTTATGACATTATAGATGGCAGAGGCCGATAAAATTACTGCGAGGACATAAAAACACCATCCGGTTATTTTGAGGGCTCGGATCTCAAATGGCCCCCTACCTGAATCTGGGTTCTTCCTGATACGGAGGATCATTTGGGTAACGCCAAGAGCCGAAACAGTTTCTACAAAACTATCCAGACCAAAGCCAAAAAGGGTCAGGGTCTCGTCTTGGATCCCAAAGTAAGTGGCAACTAAACCCTCTGCTATGTTGTAGACAACTGTTATGATGGCAAGGCCCAGCCCCCAATTATAGAAGCGTTCTAACTGTCGACTTGCTTCTGCCTTTCCCATTTTAGATAAAGAAGACGTTTGATTAATGCTATGCTAAAGATAGTAGTAATGCTCAATTTGTAGTATGATTTCGCAGCCATTTATAGCAATCATAATGCTTGAATTTCCTGGCATAATCAGAAGCCGAGTAACTCCTGATCTTTTTCCTGGGGTCGGCACCTTTATCCAGAAGATATTTGATCATATCCAATTGACCGTACTTTGCAGCGAACATTAAGGGTGTCTTCACTTCACAAACAGCTTCAATATCAGCGCCGCGATCCACAAAATACTCAAGGGATTTTAGAGATTTCAATTTTATACTAATTGCCAGGTAGTTGTAGGTTTTACGACTTCCTACTTCAAGGCAGGTATTTACATTTTCAGCAGCGATCCATTCATCTAAATATTCGGTATGCCCATATTTAATGGCCCAGGCTACATCTTTTGATAACTCCTGAATATAGATAAGACAACCTATACTAGAGAACGTAAAAATGATGACAAGACGTAGCATTTTCTTAAATAGATTAATCTGTACTATAAAAATTGGGTTTAAGTCCGCCAAACCATTTGGCTATCATATTAAAAATTACGGCCTCGACAATTCCTGCAGCAAAGCCAAAAGCAGCAAAGATCAGAGGCATGCCTATCAAGGCACCAAAGGCAAGGAGAGTACCATAACTCAAGCCTGGGGTATCCCAGAATTCTCCGGAAAGCCAACCGAGACTCACCCCTGCATCAACGAGAAATCCGCCAAAAGAATACAGTATTCCGCACAACACACCGATAAGGCCGGCTAGCGTGCCTTGGAAAAGTGCGAAGGGGAAAATTTGCAACTTCTTGATCCGCTCCATCTATTAAAGATACGAATATGACCAATTATCTATTAAACCAATGTACGCGGTGTATAACTACGTGATTTTTTATGTAACTTAAGGACTCATTCATCAATCAAAACGATATGCAACCTGTACTTCGCTCATGGAGTTGTGCAGTCCTTTTTTCAATTATTTATTCATTTACTGGACACGCACAACAAGATTCCATTCAAAATAACTATTCTAAATTAGAACAACTTACCCCCTTCATTGATTCTGTAACTCGGGCAGGTATGGAAGAACATAAGATACCGGGTGCGATTATCGCTATTATTTCCGATTCCTCAGAAGTATATTATCAAGGCTATGGCTATGCCAACGTGGAAACTAAGAAACCTGTAGACAAGGACAGTACGCTCTTCCGCATCGCGTCGATCACAAAAACCTTTACCGCTCTGGCAGCCTTGCAACTTGTTGAGGCTGGGAAACTGGATCTTGATGTGGATATCCGTACTTATTTACCAGATGACGACTTTGATTTTCTGAACGATACCCCAATAACACTGCATCAATTGCTTACCCATACCGCAGGGTTTGACCTGACGGATACCGGTGATGCAGCACTCTCCGCGAAAGAGGCTAAATCAATTGAAAAAATGGCGCGCCGACATATGCCCAACCGGGTTCATGAACCCGGTTCTGTGTACAGTTATTCAAACTTTGGTTATACGCTGGTTGGTTATCTCATTCAAGCCGTATCAGGTATTCCCTACGAGGAATACATGATCCAAAATGCCCTGAAACCGTTGGGTATGAATCAAACAGGGATTCATCAACCCTTACCTGAGCATCTTCAAAAATACCTGTCACGTAGCTATGAATGGGATGATGGACAAAAACGTCTGATCCGGGACTATACAAATACACTTCCCGGAGGAGGGATTATTTCCAGTGCCGGCGATATGGTCCGATATATACGTATGCATTTGAATGAAGGGATGCTCGACAGTGTTCAGCTTTTGAGCTCTGAAGGCCATCGACAGCTTACTAGTGCCAAGTATGGATCTAAGAGGACTAAGTATAGTATTTGTTATGCTTTTTATGAGAACCGATGGACAGGTCGCAGGTCCATTGAACATTCAGGTGGACAGTTGGGCTTTGTGAGTTTAATGATCCTTATTCCAGAAACCGGTACCGGCATTTTTATCGCACAAAACAATAGAAAAAACGCCGGCGGTTTCCGTTATGATGTAGCCCGTGCTGTTCTAGATACTTTAGTGGGAAAAATAGAATTAAACATCCCTCCCCTGGTACCTCCGGAAAATTTTGATGCTATTGCAGACAACTACGTAGGTGTATATAAGCAAATGGATTATCCCAAAAGTACGTTTGAAAAGGCCATCAGGCTATTCGGACAATTTTCAACAGAATACAAGATCCAGTATGTTGGAGATGGCAGGCTAGAGACCTATGGCGACATGTACGTACAAGTAGATGATCATATCTTCCAGCTCGATAGCCCTAAAAGCACCTACAAGCTGTCTTTTGATGTGGATGAGACCGGGAAAGCACAGCGCCTCAATATTGGCGTGAGTTCCTATGAACGGATCAGTTGGTGGGAAAAGAAACGAGTGCAACAAATGTTTTTATTTCTTAGCCTGGTAATCTTATTGATCCTTTTCTTTAGCAGACCGATTTATTGGCTGTACCGTAAGTTGAGAAAGAAAGAAGCAAGGAAGTTTTCCCGAGAATGCAGTCGAGTTCGAAATTGGATCTACTGGACGGGAAGTTTTCTCATAATGGGCGCACTGGGCATCATAGTAAATTTTGCGGTGTACCGTGATCAATTGGCCGATTATGGTGTGCCATGGAGTTTTAAGCTCGTTTTGGTTTTGTGTACAATTGGCTTTGGCCTAAGCCTTTTATTTCCATATTTCCTTTGGAAAAATTGGCGGCTTATATCTTTTTCCAAATCCCGGAGGTGGATAAACACACTGTTCATTTTAGCAAGCATAATAGTTTCCGTGATCTATGCCATATACAGGTTGATAGGATTCCAATATTATAACTAGCTAATCTTTAAAAGAATTTCACGCTTACTTCTTTTTGAGCCCGTAGATCAGGAAAACCCCAAATGCAAGGGCGAAAATACCAACCCATCCACCGGTGTTTTCGAAGTAAGGTACCAACGTAGACAAGACGTGTATAAATCGGTCGTGTCCGATGATCAGAAAGATAAAGGCCGCTGCCAGGGCTATATATCCTATGATCTTGAAAACCAGAGGAAAGCGGGAGATCGAAGCTGTTTTCACTAATGCTGCGCCCATAATAAGTCGCATCACAACAGCGAAGAAATAGAGCCAGGAAGATTCTTGATTCGATTCAATATAGCCAAGAACGATGTTCTCATCTATAAATAGCAGTATGCCCGCTACTATCATCAAAGCGCCAAAAAGATAGACTATATATTTCATGTTTTGTGGTTTGGAAACTATATAAAGTTACTCAATTAAACCACACGGCATACCGTTTTCTGCGCAGTTCCAGGGCTAGATCCTTCTCCATTTTCAATGCTTCCGCCCGGCTAGATTGGGGTTGGATATGATTGTATAAGCTCGGTCGCAGATATGCACCGTATTTCTTGACATAATATGAGGATAGATCATGTCCTTTTTTACTCTTTGCACCCGTTTTATGTTGTTTGAATCGCTCTTTTGGCGACTTGCTGGTCATGCCTACATAGAGGCATTCCAGTACACCGTTGAATTGCGGATTGGCCGCCCGAAAACGCCAATTGTCATTGTATACTCTTTTATTGAGTTCTACCACATAGATATGGTATTCTCTTTTGGCCATTGTTAGTTATTCAGCCAGATATAAGCATTTAGGGAAGTAGCGATCAAAAGCCAGATAAAATAAGGGAAGAGCAAGGCTGACTTCCATTTGAGCTTCGGCCAATACCTGTACAAAAAGTAGCCAACCAACAGCGTAAGGGCTGTAATGATGCAAAGAGCAGAAAGTACATCGCGGTACTCAAAAAAGGTAGGGTTCCAGGACACATTCAGTATCCATTGTACTGCAAATAATCCGATCAGCATCAGCCTGTTCCCGGCTTTGGGCCATAGGATGGCCATATAAACGGAGAAACAGATCATGATCGTTGTCCAGGCTGCGCCAAATACCCATCCCGGAGGTGTCCAGGGGGCTTTGGATAATTCGGAGTACCATTCAGAGGCAACCCCCATATTAGTAAACAAACTACCGATATATAAAGCGCCAAAATTGAGTACTAGAAATAAAATGATTCGTAGGATCATTACAAGCTGATTTGATCACAAAGATACGTCGTGGGGCTGTAAATAACCCAGCTGTGCATTGCTTATGTCAGCACTAATTTCACATGTTCCCTTAAAGTAGGTACTAATGAGTTTTCAAACCATGGGTTCTTTTTTAACCAAATATTATTTCGACCTGAAGGGTGGGGCAGAGGGAAAAATTGTGGCAGATAAGCCTCCCATTCTGCAACTGTCTCTGTCAGGGTTCTCTTTTTACTTTGTTTGAGATAATAGGCTTGCGCATAGCTACCTACTAAAAGCGTCAATTTTAGTTCTTTCATCGAAATCAAGAGGGAATTATGCCATTGTGGAGCACATTCAGGTCTTGGAGGGAGATCACCTGATTTGCCTTTTCCCGGGTAGCAAAACCCCATTGGGATCAACGCAAATTTCTCGACATCATAAAAAACTTCCTTGCTCACGCCTAACCAATTTCTCAATCGATCACCGCTTGGATCATCCCAGGGGACCCCAGTTTTATGGACTTTTGTTCCGGGAGCCTGACCAATTATTGCGATACGGGATTTAGGATGGGCACTGACAACCGGACGGGGACCAAGCGGAAGATGCTCGCTGCAAATCGTGCACGATCCGATATCGCTTAGAAGTGTATTCAAAGTTTATTTCCTAATTAATGAAATAGCCTATTAAGATCATCTATTTGATCTAAAATTTACGAGTGCCGTCCTTCTTGGAATAGAAGCTTCATCATATAACATATGTAAACCAAAGTGCTCTAATATTTTATTTCCTGATGCTAATTGCTCTTTGGATATTTCGCTTTTCCATGAAGTTATGTCGAACTTCTTTGTTGCGGTTGTTTTGGAAGGTCTGCTGAACTTGGGAGATGCTTTTATATCTATTACAGGTGACGAAGATTGATCAATAAAATGCTGAATTCGCAAAAGTTCGGCATTAGGGTCTATCGTCCAATCTTCATAAAAAGTAATACATATTTCATCCTCGGCAAATTGTGTCAAAGGAATGAAGTTAATTACAGACCAAATCAATATTTGTTTGTCAAGATAGGTACCGTCATCTGATATTTCATTGATATAATCCACATGTGGCTTCAGAAAGTCTTGGACCAGATTATCCTGTGCAAGGAAATCTTTTGGATCTGTCATCCAGTACCAATCTTTTTTGCTACACTTGGATAGTGCCACGGCGTAGGGATTTCGAATAAGAAAAATTGGCTTTATATGGTTGTTCCATTTGCAGACATTATATGCCAACAGATTGGCAAAGACGTCTTTAACTAATAGATTCTTGTATTTTGACTGCCAAATGTATGTATTGGAAGCTTCGGGCCTGGGGCTGTAAAATTGACCATTTAGAATGCGCTTGGCTAATTTTTGAATTTTGCCATGTTCTGCATCTGCTTTCAGATAATGATGCTTAGTAAATCCCGAAAATTTTAACTCTGGTAAAACTATATGGAAAGGCTCAAATAATTCCCTGTATGTTTCGTCATAATTGATCAAGGAAGCAATCCATGTTGTACCGCTTCTTCCTGAGCCCAACAACCAAATAGTATGAACATACTTCACCTTATACAGGCGATATATCGGTTTTATAAAAAGGATCTTGAGGAGTTTCTTGACCTTTCGGAAAATGTTTTTCATGGAATGCATGTATTGTATAAGTAAAACGTCAAGAATTGGGATTATTATCCAAGTTGATCTCTGGACTCAAAGTTAATATAGTACGTAAATGAAAAACTCAATTCCCTAAATACTTAAACTCGAACAAGACCTCTGTAGTACCGTCAGAGATTGCAGCTTTTAAAAAGGCTCCTTCGCGCCAATACCTGATCGTTTTAGGGAACTCATTTACCGGATTATAGCACTCAAAGCCAGCCGCCTGAATTTTGGTCACTTTAAAGGGTGTAGGGATAGAATCGCTTTGCCCCATAACTTCGTAGTGCCAATGGTCGTTGGAACGGCGGAGTTCTACATCTTCTTTCCAGACGGTATCTGATTCTTTCATTGTATATCCCAGGCCTATATACAACTCATCGTTGATCTTTTTCCAATGTTCGAAAGTCTCTTTCCCGGCTGCTTCATTCGTCCGTTTCCAGGAACCCAGGAGGTACGAAAAGTCGCCTTCCGAAGGCAATTTACCAGTAGCATGCTCATGCATGGTATCTAATTGCGTAATACCGGATACATGAGAAAGGACGGCTTTCCAGATTCCTTCTCGTTTGATAAGAATGTTGCTGGATTGGTAATTCGTTTCTGTAGAATCATTGATAATGTGTCCGGTGCCAGCAATAATAGCTGTTCCGTTTTCCAGGATCTCTAATCTTTTGATCTCATAGATGAAATGATCATGATCCATTGGTGCAGCTTTGATCCGTTCCATTTGCAGGGCCTTATTTGACCATTCCCCATCAGCAGTCACCATCTGGAAGTCGTCTCCCAAAATTCGATCGAGCAACATGGTATCTTGCTCTCGATACGCATTTGGCCACTCCACTTCTTTAAGATAACGAAGTGAATCCATATCCGAAGAATGATCCATTACCGAGTTAGGTTCGGCGACTTTTCTCTCTGCAGGTTGACAGCAACATATAGCAAGACCTATTAGTATCAATATGTTCTTATGAAAGCCCATTTTGTTTTAAGTACTTATTTAAGTAGAAGTCGACATTAAATAAACAGCAAGGATCAGCAAGACCACAAGGATTAGTCCGCTCCAATGCCAGACAGGTCTTTTAATAGCCGATTTCTTTGTGGCATAGACCTCCTTTAATTTTGGTGTGAATTCCTTTTTACTGATCGTACGTTTGCAATGGGTACATTCTGCAAATGTCTTCCTGCCAATGGGAAACATCGGGATCCAGAAGATATGGAAGTATTTTCCAAATTGGGTAATATTCTGAGTGCCCTGATTTTGGCAATAGGTACAGCTGGAACCGTTTACTAAAACAGAACCAATATTGCTGGCTCTTGATCCGAAAATGATCATTAGGTATTGATTTATTGTTTATTAAATATCGGAATAATCAATGGAAACGAGTCGAACTTTCAAAGTTTCTGGGCTAAGTATGCAACCAGCCGGTCTTTTAAAAAATGTTCCCAGCTGCTTGAACAAAAGTCAAAACAAAGGAATTCTGGAATTAGTCCCTGGTGTTTGAACTCTAACAAAGTGGTATTTGATGACATTTCTTTCAGCTTCCAATGGATACGCGTTCTAACCCATTCTTTTTCAACGCCTGTCAACCCGGGAATTAGTTGATTTGCGTCAATGCATTCCCATATCATTAGCTCATTTTCCTTGTAATCCAAAACTTTAAATTGATACCAGGGCTCTCCCCAGGAAACTTTAAAGACAAGATTCTTCTCGTCTATTAATTTATCTTGTTGTCCCCACCAGTTCCCTAATTCCCGAGAAATAGCCATGAAAACCGCATGTCTTGAATTTGGTATTTCAAGCTGGGTGGTATAGTCTGTCATACCTGTTTATATTTTGCAATAGCCTGTTTCCTGATTTACAAAATCACTGTTTGATTTTTGAAGCTTCTTCTAATTCCTCAGGCAGTGTATCATCGTATTTTAAATTCTGGACTTGCCACCGGTCTTTCGGTTTGTACAGGATAAATGTGAGACGGATCGGTTGGCGGTCATAGCGTAAAATAAAACTATTGACCTTCAAATGGTCGCCCAAGTTTTTTTCGGTTATCAGATCATAACCGTAATAGGAGCCGATCAGGGGCAGCAGATTCTTGTATTGATTCTTGAGATTTTCCACCGCATCCTGGTTCCGGTCCATCCATTTATTTGTAGAAAAAGCGTAATCAAATGCCTTTATAGGATCCAGGGCATATTGCCTGAAGAACTCTTCAGTAATTCTTTCATTCTCAGATTGGGCCTGCAAGCCATGAGTAAAACACAGAAATAAAAATAAAAATGTACCTAAAAGTAATTTATGATTCATGATTGTTGACTAATTTAGTAAAGTTGCCATATTCTCAATTTATTGAGAAGAGAAGACAACATCTGGTTTTTTAAAAGTACCAATTTTGTTAGGTAACCGAAAGAAATTCGTTAATTCACTAGAATCAACCAACCGGACTTTATGGTTATTCAACAAGTAAATTTTGCTTGCCTAAATTTTGACTATTTAACCATAATTATTTCTTATTGATATTACCTAATCATAAATTGAATTTATAGTACATTTATTCTCTTCAACGATCAAAATTAAATAACAATGCAAAGCAAAGGACACACCGACACATCGCACAATGATAATGCAGAAAGCAAATGCCCGTTTCTGAGCGGGGAATTAAAACAAGCGGCTGGTGGAGGAACTACCAACCGGGATTGGTGGCCAAATGCGCTAAACCTGAGCATCCTCAGGCAGCACTCTGAACTGTCTGATCCCATGGGTGGGGATTTTGACTATAAAAAAGAATTTGAAAGCCTTGATCTGGCGGCTGTAAAAAAAGACTTAACTGATCTGATGACTGATAGTCAGGATTGGTGGCCTGCTGATTACGGCCATTACGGGCCCTTGTTTATTCGAATGACGTGGCACGCGGCTGGAACATACCGCATTGCAGATGGCAGAGGTGGCGGTGGAACCGGCGCGCAACGTTTTGCGCCACTCAATAGCTGGCCGGATAATGCTAACCTTGATAAGGCCAGAATGCTTTTGTGGCCCATTAAAAAGAAGTACGGAAAAAAGATATCCTGGGCAGACTTATTGATTCTGGCCGGTAATGTGGCTCATGAATCTATGGGTTTACCGATGTATGGTTTTGCAGGAGGTAGAGAAGACATCTGGCACCCTGAGGAAGATATCTATTGGGGTTCTGAAGCCGAATGGCTGGGTAATAAAGACCGCTATAATGAAGAGGGGGAATTGGAAAAACAAATGGGTGCTGCTCATATGGGATTGATCTATGTGAATCCTGAAGGTCCGGATGGGAATCCTGATCCTGTAGCTGCTGCTCATCATATCCGAGAGACCTTTGGACGAATGGCGATGAATGACTATGAGACAGTTGCCTTGATCGCTGGCGGACATACTTTTGGTAAAACACATGGAGCAGCCAGTGATGCGGAGTTCATTGAGGCGGAACCCGCCGGGGCGTCCATAGAAATGCAAAGTTTGGGTTGGAAGAATAATTTTGGATCCGGAATCGGTTCTGATACCATTACCAGCGGTCTGGAAGGAGCCTGGACCGAAACCCCTACCCAGTGGAGTCATAGATACTTTGAAAATCTCTTTGGTTATGAATGGGAGTTGACCAAAAGTCCTGCCGGGGCATGGCAATACAAACCAAAAGACGGGGCCGGAGCAGGCACATTTCCGGATGCTCATGATCCAAATGAAAAACGTGATCCGTTTATGCTAGTAACGGACCTCTCCTTACGTATGGATCCGGCTTATGAGAAAATATCACGGCGATTTTTAGAGAATCCGGATGAGTTTAAAGAGGCCTATCAAAAAGCCTGGTTTAAACTGATTCACAGAGACATGGGCCCAAAATCACGCTATTTAGGCCCGGAAGTTCCTAAAGAAGATCTGATCTGGCAAGATCCTATTCCGGCTGCAGATCATGATTTGGTGGACGCAAAAGATATTGAGGAGTTGAAGAGAAAGATCCTTGACTACGGACTCACCACTTCCGAATTAGTGGTCACTGCCTGGGCTTCCGCATCTACCTTCAGGGGATCCGATAATCGTGGAGGGGCAAATGGATCCCGGATACGTCTTGCACCCCAAAATAATTGGGCGGTAAATAATCCTGACCAACTAGGTCGTGTGCTGGATACATATATGCAGATCCAGGAGGAATTCAATGATGCCCAAGATGGAAATAAGAAGGTCTCTATTGCAGATCTGATCGTATTAGGCGGCTGTGCAGCTGTTGAGCAGGCAGCAAAGGATGCCGGCCACGATGTTACGGTTCCTTTTACACCGGGCAGGACGGATGCTAAAGATGAAATGACAGATACGGAATCCTTTGAACACCTCGAACCTATTGCAGACGGATTTAGGAATTATCTCAAGACTAATTTTTCCGTTAAATCGGAAGAGTTGTTAGTGGATAAAGCTCAATTACTGACCCTGACAGCACCCGAGATGACGGTATTAGTTGGAGGAATGCGAGCCCTTAATGCTAATTATGACGGTTCCCAACATGGTGTATTTACTAGTAACCCGGGAACTTTAACCAATGATTTCTTTGTGAATCTGCTGGATATGGGAATTAGCTGGCAGGCAACTTCAGATGATCAGGAAGTATTCGAAGGACGCGACAGAGCGACAGACCAGGTTAAATGGACCGGTACCCGGGTAGACTTGATCTTTGGTTCCAACTCTGAATTACGAGCACTTGCTGAAGTATATGCATGTGAAGATTCGCAGAAGAAATTCGTATCAGATTTTGTGGCTGCCTGGGATAAGGTCATGAACCTGGATCGATTTGAGCTGAGCTGATCGTATTAGATTTATAGTAGGGAATGCCCTAAGACCTGGTTTTCAAGCCATTGAGCACCATTTCTAGTCCCCATTTTAATATATCGATCGACTCTTTGTTATTCAATTGGCAAACGTCTTTGGTTACGATCATGGCTTCGATTCCCATTAACGTTGTTAGAACAACAATGAGTTTTTCTTTCTGATGTTGAGTGAGATTCAGATCGCCTTCTTCCATGGCTAGACGTAAGGTTTGATTCCTCCGGGCGCCGCGTTTTACACCTTTGGACGATGGGGAAATCACTAGGCTTAAGTAGCGTCTAAAAGCTGCTTCATTGTCAATTGCCAAATGGTTGTAGTAAGATTGAATATCCTTTAGGGCTTTATCAGTAGAAAGTTTACGAAGAGGATCATATATCATTTCCGGACTTTTGGTATGGATATCCAGTCCGGCCTCGAGCGCAAGGATGTCGACATTTGAAAAATACCGATAGACGGTCGCACGTGAGATCGAGGCAGACTCCGCTATGTCCTCCAGGGTAAAGTCTTGTCCTGAAGTAAGAAACCTTTTAGCACTTGCCAAGATGGCATTACGTGTTTTTTGTTTTTGCTTTGTTCTACCTGATTCGATGTAATTAGAATTCATGAGACAAATGTCTTATAAAATTTGCACAGTTCAAAATTCCCAAATATATTTGTGAGACAATAATCTCATAAACATGAAACAATCAAATACATGCTGGGTGCTCGGGCACAAAGTCACGCCCTATGATACTTCTGGTGACTATGATATGATGATGGCCGAAACACCTCCTCATATTCCCGGACCTCCGCCACATTCTCATAAATCCTTTAAGGAAGCATTTTTAATCGTTGAAGGGGAGATGGAGTTTATGGTTGATGGTGAGATCAAAGTAGTTCGAGCAGGAGAGTCACTTGATATTCCTCCTAATACACTACACACCTTCTCCAATAAGAGTGACAATCCCTGTAAATGGGTTAACATCCACAGCCCAAAAGGTTTTCGCCAATTCTTTGAAAAAATGGGGGTCCCAATAGAGAATACTAATGCTCAAGAATCTTCTATTTCTCCTGAGATCATTCAAGAAGTAATCCAATCGGCTGCAAATTTTGATATGCATATCAAAATGTAAAAAGCAGATAAGGACTAAAAGGAATCTATTACCAACACGCCGGAATTATCATTCTTACTCATATTGGGTAAGGCAGTGATTGCCTCGTGTAGTGAGATGGTTTTACCTATAAACTTTTTCAGGTCAAGTTTCCTTGACTTAATCAGTTCAAAAACTTCGGGATACTTAAAAGCCTGCATACCGTGACTTCCCAGGATCTCAAGTTCATTAGCCACAACCTGGTCCATGGGTATCTTAGGGTGACTATGATCTCCTGTCATAAGTCCTACCT
>JAHHLF010000197.1 GCA_018679315.1 Bacteroidia bacterium
CGCTATTGTTCATGACGCTTTTGGAGGATCAGACTCACATCTTCCAGCCTTTTATCGCTGGCCTGTAACAGGATCATATAATGAAACAGCAGGTCTGCAGCCTCATTCAAAAAGTCTTCTTCGTTCCCGTCCTTTGTTTCCAGGACCAGTTCTACTGCCTCTTCCCCTACTTTCTGGGCTATCTTTTTTGTCCCGGACTTAAACAAAGTTGCGACATAACTAGAGGAGGGGTCTGCTGCACTTTTCCGATCTGCGATAATAGATTCTAACTTCTCCAAAAAGGATAGTTCATGTGGGTCTCTTTCGCCAAAACAAGTCTCGGACCCGGTATGGCAAACGGGTCCGTGTGGCTTCACTTTTAGCAATACTGTATCCTGGTCACAATCTACCTGAATATCGACTATATCCAAAAAGTTTCCACTTTCCTCCCCTTTGGTCCAAAGTCGGCCTTTAGAGCGACTGTAAAATGTGACCCGTTTCTCCTTCAATGTCTTCTCCCAGGCAGCTTCGTTCATATAGCCGAGCATAAGTACATCCCGGGTTTGATGATCCTGCACTACAGCCGGGACCAATCCTTCTGTATTTTTACTAAAATCAAGCTTCTTTTCCATGATCTAATGTGTTAAATCCGCATAGGGATCCCTTCTTTCTTCAAATATTTTTTCAAATCCCGGATCTGCATTTCTTTAAAGTGGAAAACACTCGCCGCTAGGGCAGCATCTGCTTTCCCGCTGTGAAAGGCATCCTTAAAATGAGACATGGTACCGGCCCCACCTGAGGCAATTATGGGAATATTCACGCGCTCACTTAGTTTGGCCAAAGTCTCGTTCGCAAATCCGGCTTTAGTCCCATCATGGTCCATTGAGGTGAAAAGGATCTCACCGGCACCTCTCTCGGCCACTTCTTCGGCCCAGCTAAAAAAATCGATATCTGTAGCTACCTTACCACCTACCAAATGCACTTTCCAGCCCTCTTTTCCTTCTTTCGCATCAATAGCTACTACGATACATTGCGACCCAAATTTTCCGACCAGTTCTGAAATCAATTCCGGACGCCGTACGGCAGAGGAATTTATAGAGACCTTATCGGCTCCATTTTTTAAAAGGATGTCTACATCTTCCACAGAACTGATACCCCCGCCTACTGTGAAGGGAATATCTACTTCGGCCGCAATATGCCTGACCAGGGCTGCCAGGGTCTTTCGCTTTTCTTCCGTTGCCGATATATCCAGAAATACCAGTTCGTCGGCTCCTTCCGCTGCATAATACCTTCCCAGTTCCACAGGATCTCCTGCATCCCTGAGACCTACAAAGTTGACACCCTTAACGGTACGACCGTTAAGGATATCCAGACAAGGTATGATCCTTTTTGTGAGCATGAGTTTATGGGTTCAAGCTATTTAAATTATAGCCTTCATAAAAACCAAGGTCTATTTCCTTTCGATATTTTACCCAAAAAGCGATCTGTCCTGTGTGATAAGACAAATGCTCTACGACATGCATAATGATCCCCAGTCCATCCAGCTCAAACCCTTGCACTTCCCGCTTTTGAAGCAGTTGATCTTCCCGGCAATTCTCGATCACAGCTATGGCCTCATCTACCGTGGCCTTAAATTCCCTCAGTAATGTTGATTTCGTCTGATCCTGTGCTTGAGAAAATTCCTGGTCCCGTTGCCGGGAATCTGCTACTTCTCCGAGAGATGAAATAATATATTGGCGGATATTTCCGGAAAGGTGCAGGAGTAAATTTGCCATGCTGTTCAGTTGTGAATTGGGTTTTTCCCAGGTTTCGTCGTCATTCAGCTGAGCCAGGCTTTTCTCGATCATACCTACGCTTTCCAGCATACGGTATTTAGCGTTGTTCTTTACACTACCTATCCAATTCATCTTTCACTGATATATGTTTCCAAATCTTCCAACTCTATCCTATTCTCGTATATAGCCTTCCCGATAATGACACCCTCACAGCCCGCTTCCTGTATGGCCAATACATCATCCATACTTGAAATACCGCCACTGGCAATGAGATGAATGCCGCTTTCTTCTTCGCTCGGCTGGGTACCTTTTAAAGCTTTTAGAATTGAGGTGTACAGTTCCGTCGACGGACCTTGCAGCATCCCGTCTTTGGCAATATCGGTACATACTGTATATCGAACACCCTTTTTTACATACTCTTGAATATAAGGGATCAGCTCTGCTTCCGTCGTATCCTGCCAACCGGCCACTGCGATCTTTCCATTCTTGGCATCTGCCCCTAAAATGATCTGATCAGGACCATAGCGTTCCAGCCATCCCAGGAAAGTATTCTCATCTTTGAAGGCAATACTCCCCCCAGTAACCTGTCTGGCACCGGATTCCAAGGCAATACGGATATCTTCATCCTTACTCATTCCACCACCAAAATCGATCTTTAGGTCTGTACCACTAGCGATGCGTTCCAGGGTTCTATAATTTGTGATCCTTCCATTTCTCGCACCGTCCAGGTCTACGAGATGCAAATACTGAATTCCGTGATCCTCAAAACGTTTAGCCATTTCCAGCGGATCCGAAGCGTATTCTTTCTTCTCCGTGAACCGGCCTTGTGTCAGTCGTACACACTTACCGTCTATAATATCAATAGCAGGAATAATTCGCATTTAAGAAACCATATTTAGAAAGTTAGACAATATCTTACTCCCGACTGCACTACTCTTTTCCGGATGAAACTGCAGCCCGTAAAAGTTGTCTCGCTGCAGGGCTGCGCTATAAGGTTCGGCATAATCTGAAACGGCACTAGTGTCTTTACAGAGGGGTGCATAATAGCTGTGTACTGTGTAAACATGAGACCCTTCCTTTATCCCGTTAAATAGTGGAGACCTTAATTCATTGATCGTGTTCCAGCCTATCTGCGGTACTTTTACGTTCTCCGGGAAACGCAATACAGAGGTATCAAAAATTCCGAGTCCTTTTGTATTTCCTTCCTCACTATGGTTGCACATGAGCTGCATCCCCAGGCAAATACCCAAAACAGGTTGTTTCAGTGTTTCGATCAGGGTATCGAGACTGCTAGCCTGCAGTTTAGCCATGGCCGAAGACGCTTCCCCTACTCCGGGAAAGATCACCAGGTCTGCTGAGCGGATCTCCTCAGGATCATCACTCAATACCGCCTGGACATTCAGCCGCTCCAAAGCAAACAATATGCTCTGGATGTTACCCGCTCCGTAATTGATCAATACGATCTTCATATTTATAAGGTGCCCTTGGTTGAGGGCAGAAATAACTTATCAGTGTCTTTTTTAACGGCCATTTTTATCGATTTTGCCAAGGCTTTAAAAATGGCTTCTATCTTATGGTGTTCATTCTTACCTTCTGCTTTGATGCTGATATTAGCGCGAGCGCCATCAGAAAGCGACTTAAAGAAATGCATGAACATTTCTGTAGGCATTTGACCGATCATTTCCCTATGAAAATCTGCTTCCCAAACCAACCAGCTACGCCCACCAAAATCGATCGCAACCTGTGCCAGGCAATCATCCATCGGGAGTGTGAAGCCATAGCGTTCCATACCTATTTTGTTTCCTATAGCCTCATTCAAGGCTTCACCAAGGGCTATAGCCGTATCTTCAATAGTGTGGTGCTCATCTACTTCCAGATCGCCCTTAACTTGAATTTCAAGATCTAAATGACCGTGTTTTGATAATTGCTCCAGCAGGTGGTCAAAAAAGGCAATTCCTGTGCTAATTGAACTTCTACCCTTGCCATCCGGGTTGATCCGGATAAACACATCAGTCTCTGCTGTCTTCCTCTTGATCTCAGCGATCCGATCTTTTGTCCTTAAATAAGCGTAAACTTCCTCCCAACTATCGGTCGTGAGCGCGATCTTCTCCTTGATCTTCGTAGCATCGCTTTTAATTTCCGCTTCACCCAATGCAGCTGCAGAATTGATAAAGATTCCCGATGCACCAAGATTTAGAGCTAATTCCATGTCGGTTAATCGATCCCCGATCACATAAGAATTCTCCAGGTCATAGGCTTTGCTAAAGTAATCTTGCAACAAGCCGACACCGGGCTTACGGGTGTCTGCGCCTTCCTCTGGGAAAGTCCGGTCCATATGAATGGCTTCAAATGAGATGCCCTCATTGGCCAGGGAATCAAGGATAAAATTCTGGATGGGCCAAAAGTCGGTCTCCGGAAAGGCATCTGTACCCAAACCGTCCTGATTCGTAACCATAACCAGCTCATAGTCCATTTCACGTGCGATCTTGCCCAAATAGGTAAAAACCCCGGGGTAGAAC
>JAHHLF010000249.1 GCA_018679315.1 Bacteroidia bacterium
GCTTACCATGGTATGCGCTCAGGTAATGGGAAATGATGTTGCTTTATCAGTGGGTGGAGCTCAAGGTCATTATGAACTCAATGTTTTTAAACCGATGATGGCCGCGAATATTCTTCAGTCTGCACGTCTTTTAGGCGATGCGTGTATAAGCTTTGATTTGCATTGTGCTCAGGGCATTACCCCAAATCATGAGGTGATCCAAACCCTGCTCAACAATTCGCTGATGCTGGTAACAGCTCTGAATACAAAAATTGGATATTATAAGGCGGCCGAAATAGCGAATGAAGCACATAAGAATGGAACGACCTTAAGAGAGGAAGCCATTCGCCTGGGGTATGTTACGGAAGATGAGTACGATGCCTGGGTAAAGCCGGAAGATATGGTTGGATCTCTGAAAAAATCCAAATAAAAAAGGGTGCAGTACAAACCACACCCCTTTTTCTGCGTTCAATAGTGTATTTATTTAAGCGTAAACTTAGAAGTTCCTAAGAGCTTTAAATTGTTGTCATACACATTCACCATGTAATTTCCTTTCTGGAAATCTCCGGCTGGCTTGTTGATGAAGTCACAAACATCTAAATCCTGATTCTCATAGTAGAAGTTTGTGCCTTTACTGTAGCTTACAGTAGCTCCGTCTTCATTAGACTTAGAGCTGGCGCCACCAAGTAAATTACCTTGTGGATCCAATACTTCGATCAGGAATTCCCGATCTCCGGCTTCTGCGATCACATTATCTGCAACTGTAAAACATACCTTAAGCTTGTCCGTTCTGCCTGCTCTTTGAGTAGATACCAATTTCCCGGTATTTCGTTCTCTTACAGCATCTACAGTGAACTGTGAAAGGTTTAAGGCAGAACCTCGTTCTACAGCGTCAGCCAATTGGGTATTTTGTACCACTAAGGAATCGCTGAAAATAGTTTGTTCCTCGAGCTCAGCATATGTGCTGTCGCGTTGCATAGCAATCAATGTGTTAGACCTTGTTAAGGAATCTACCGCCTTGAGCAATGCTTCGCGTTCTTGCTTGAGCACGGCAACTTGTCTTCGGTACCTGGAAAGTGATGAAATGTCCGCTTTCATTGTGCGTACAGAATCAATATACTGTGCGATCCTGTCACGAGCTGCTACTAGTTCTTCGTTAGTAGCATTGCTTTCCAAAATAGCTTTGTCGTATTCAGACTTTAAGCTGTTCAGGTCTTCAACTACTAATTCTTTTTCCTGAGTAAGTTGTTCAGTGGTTTGCTTCTTGTCTCTGTAAAGGCTTACAGTGTAAATAATTGTGGCCAATAATACTACGCCGAGTAATCCGGCAATAACTTTTAACCCGTTATTATTTTTTGCTTCAGTCATAGTGATGATTAATTAACTAAATTTTTTAAATGAGTTTTTGCTAATGTCAGTCTATATACGCAGCAGGATTCGTTTTAGATTATATTTTGTTAATATTTTAGCACTAAAAGGAAATTCTAATCAGGCAATAGGTACCTTTATGTAGGTGATTTGCCATTCATGTCATGACATATATTCCTCATTTACAAGTATATATAACTATAATTCCTTAGACAATGTGCTCGCTTCGTACCCTTATTTTTATTTTTCTTTTTATATCATTTTTTTCATGCCGGGAAAAACCGAAATCGGAAACCTCAATGGAAGAGCCGGCTTTAGTGAGTGCTGAAGCCAGTGATGATCTTAAAATAATCCCGATTGCACACGGTTCATTACTTATCCAATACGGCAATACCCATATATATGTAGATCCTGTGGGCCCGATAGCCCAATATGACGGCCAAGCGGATCCTGATCTGATCCTGATCACAGATATACACGGGGATCATTTTAGCCTGGAAACCCTGGAAGCCCTGCCTACAAGCAAAGCAAAGATCATAGTCCCGCAAGCTGTGGCTGCTAAGATGCCGGAAGTTTTTACACCTCAGATCGAAGTATTAAATAATGGCGAGAGCAAAGAACGCTTTGGTATAAATGTGGCAGCAATCCCAATGTATAATTTACGGGAAGAGGCGCTTGGATTCCATCCAAAGAATCGTGGTAACGGATACGTACTGCAGCTTGATGAAAAACGGGTTTACATATCCGGGGATACAGAAGATATACCTGAGATGCGTGCCTTAGAGAATATTGATATTGCCATTGTGTGCATGAATTTGCCCTATACGATGACGGTGGAAAGTGCTGCCAGTGCCGTGCTTGATTTCGCCCCTAAACAAGTATATCCTTACCACTATAGAGGCAGACCGGATGTAAGTGATGTAGCTGCATTCAAGGAAATGGTCTATTCAGGTAACCCTGATATTGAAGTCATACAATTAGACTGGTACCCGAACGAAGATTATTGAACGATCCTATTCGCGGATCAATTTTTTATACTTGATCCGTTTAGGCATAATATCTGCCCCTAATCGCTTCTTCTTATTCTCTTCATAATCCGAAAAAGATCCTTCGAAGAAATAGACCTGAGAATCGCCTTCAAAGGCCAATATATGCGTGCAAATACGATCCAGGAACCATCGGTCGTGAGAGATGATCACAGCACAGCCAGCAAAGTTTTCCAATCCTTCTTCTAGTGCGCGTAGCGTATTGACATCTAAATCGTTAGTAGGCTCATCTAAAAGCAATACATTACCTTCTTCTTTTAAGGTCATCGCCAGATGGAGTCTATTTCTTTCCCCGCCAGACAGCATATTCACCTTCTTGTTTTGTTCGCTGCCTGAAAAGTTAAACCGGCTTAAATAGGCCCTGGAATTCACTTGCTTGCCCCCCATCATGATCAGTTCCTGTTTGTCGCTGAAATTCTCCCAGATAGATTTTTCCGGGTCAATATTAGAATGGCTCTGATCCACATAAGCCAACTTGGCTGTCTCTCCCACTGTAAAGGATCCTTTGTCGGGCTCAATTTCGCCCATGATCATCTTAAAGATGGTAGTCTTACCGGCCCCATTCGGACCTATTATCCCTACGATCCCTGCTTGAGGAAGATTGAAATTCAGGTCCTCATAAAGCAAATTATCCCCAAAAGATTTACTTACACCTTTGGCTTCGATCACATTGGTGCCGAGTCTAGGGCCGTTGGGGATGTATAATTCCAATTTGGTTTCCAGCTGTTTCTGATCCTGATTCAGCAATTTGTCATAGCTCTTAAGCCTGGCTTTTTGCTTGGCTTGCCGGCCCTTAGCTCCTTGCCTGACCCATTCCAGCTCTCGTTCCAGGGTTTTCTGTCGCTTTGATTCCTGTTTTCCTTCCTGTGCCAGTCTTTTTGACTTTTGATCCAGCCAACTACTGTAATTCCCTTTCCAGGGGATTCCTTCCCCCCTATCCAATTCCAGGATCCATCCGGCTACATTATCCAGGAAATACCGGTCGTGGGTTACAGCTATGACAGTTCCCTTATATCCTGCCAGATGGTGTTCCAGCCAGTGCACAGATTCTGCATCCAGGTGGTTGGTAGGCTCGTCAAGCAATAACACCTCGGGTTGCTGAAGTAAAAGTCGACATAAGGCTACCC
>JAHHLF010000364.1 GCA_018679315.1 Bacteroidia bacterium
ATTGTACAGAAGTGATTATCTTAATTTATGTTTCCCTTTTCCTTCTTGAAAAATGGGTGAAAAAGGTCTGCAAAAGTACAATTTATTCCTTGTTTTAACAACCCTGTCAAAATCAAGTGCGTTTTCAACCTATGTGCACAAGAAAGTTCTCTAAATTTTCTTAAATATTCGTATCTTTCAACTCATTATTTTTTAACCATTAATTTAATTTAAAATATGAGTGTAAAAGCGAAGTATCAGCCCGTATTGGATCTCGGTCAACAGTTGGGAATCAAAGACGGTAGCGTAAATGAAGAGAATGGCGTTTTGAAGATCAAAGGCCAGGCAAATACGCAATACGAAAAAGACCTGCTATGGGATAAAATCAAAGCTGTAGGTGGCGAAAGCCCATCTGATCTGAAAGCGAACATTACGGTAGCTGATGATTCTGTATATCACAGGCACGTTGTAAGAAGCGGAGAATCGCTAAGTAAAATAGCCAAGCACTATTATGGTGACGCTATGAAGTACAACAAGATCTTTGAAGCAAATACAAATCTCCTTTCTAATCCAGATGTTATTCATCCGGAACAAGTATTGGTGATACCCAACCTATAAGTTTATTCACTTATTTTAAAAAAGGGATGCTCAGGCATCCTTTTTTTTTTGGCTGATCACGTGATTGGCTAGATTTAATACGCGCTCGAACTGTTCTTCCAGCCCCATGTCGGTATTATCAATGACAACAGCGTCTTCGGCTTGTTTTAGTGGGGAAACATCTCGTGTAGAATCTACACGATCCCGAAATTCCACATTTTGAAGTACCTCTTCAAAAGATACCTTATCTCCCCTTTCAAGAAGTTCTTTATACCTACGCGTCGCCCTTTTGTCAGGTGCTGCATTCAGGAATAATTTAAGATCGGCTGCCGGGAAGACCACGGTCCCTATGTCGCGTCCATCCATTACAACCCCTTTGTTTTTACCCATCTCTTGCTGGATGGCCACCAGTTTTCTGCGCACTTCAGGTATCTCGGCTACCCGACTCACGTATTTGGAGACTTCGAGATTTCGAATGTCTGCTTCTACATTTTTATTGTTCAAGTACACTTCTGCATACCCTTTTTTGGGATTGAAAGATAACTGAAGGAATATGGACGGTAAGCTCTCGATTAGTTTCTCCTTGTCTAATTTATTATCACGGATCAGTTCGGCCTTCAAGGCATATAAGGTAACAGCCCGATACATGGCCCCGGAATCTACGTAGATATAGCCCAGCGCCTTAGCCAATTGACGGGCAATAGTACTCTTCCCTGTTGATGAGTACCCGTCTATGGCAATAGTGATCTTAGACATGTAGTTGCGACTTACTCCGCCTTGAGTTTTTTGGCGTATTTCACATTTTGATTCGTAATGGCAATATCAATGACTTCACTCATTTCGGAAACATAATGGAAAGTTAATCCTTTTATGTATTCTTCTTTGATCTCAGCAATATCTTTCTTGTTATCCTCGCTAAGAATGATCTCTTTAATGCGTGCTCTTTTTGCAGCCAGGATCTTTTCTTTTATCCCTCCTACCGGCAATACCTTTCCTCTCAAAGTGATCTCTCCTGTCATGGCCAGATGTTTCTTAACACGTTTCTGGGTAAAAAGTGACACCAATGAGGTAAGCATCGCAATCCCTGCACTAGGACCATCTTTAGGCGTGGCACCCTCAGGTACATGAATGTGCACATTATAGGATTTGAAAATATTCGGGTCAAGGTCAAAACGATCTGAGTTTGACTTGATATATTCCATGGCTATCGTGGCGGATTCCTTCATGACCTTACCGAGGTTCCCAGTAATATTGAGCATTCCTTTGCCTTTGGATAGAATAGACTCAATAAAGAGAATGTCGCCACCCACGGAAGTCCAGGCAAGGCCTGTCACCACACCGGCTATTTCATTATTCTCGTATTTATCCCGCTCCAGTCTTGGTGGCCCTAGGACTTCTTCAACATCAGCAGAACTTACATTAATATTATAAGATTCTTCCATGGCGATAGATTTTGCTGCATGGCGTACCATTTTAGCGATCTGTTTCTCCATGCCACGAACTCCGGATTCACGGGTATATCCCTCCACGATCTTTTCCAGCTGCGCCTTTCCTATCTTTAAATCCTTCTTGCTGAGACCATGTTCCTTTAATTGCTTTGGCAATAAGTGCCTTTTGGCGATCTCTACTTTTTCTTCGATGGTATACCCAGTCACATTAATGATCTCCATGCGGTCTCGTAGTGCAGGCTGAATAGGCGAGAGACTATTCGCAGTTGCTATGAAAAGTACTTTAGACAGATCATAACCGATCTCGAGGAAATTATCGTGAAAGTCCATGTTTTGCTCAGGATCCAGGACCTCTAACATCGCTGAAGAAGGATCTCCCTGAAAGCTGACAGATAGTTTATCGATCTCATCCAAAATAAATACCGGGTTGGAAGTCCCCGCCTTTTTAATGTTCTGGATAATTCTTCCGGGCATGGCTCCGATATACGTTTTTCTATGACCCCGGACCTCAGCTTCATCCCGGAGTCCGCCAAGTGACATACGGACATATTCCCTTCCCAATGCTTCAGCTACAGATTTGCCGAGAGAAGTCTTACCCACTCCAGGTGGTCCGTACAAGCAAAGGATTGGCGATTTCATATCATTTCTGAGCTTCAGGACTGCCAGGTATTCTATAATGCGTTTCTTAACATCTTCCAGCCCGTAATGATCCCTGTCCAGAATACGTGTCGCTCGCTTTAGATCAAATTGATCCTTAGAAAATTCCTCCCAGGGAAGGTCCAGAAGTAAATCCAGGTAGTTGCGCTGAATCCCATATTCGGCAACCTGTGGGTTCATGCGCTTTAATTTCCCCAATTCCTTGTCGAAATGAGTTTTTTCTTTTTCACCCCATTTCTTTTCTAAGGCGCGGGTTTGCATCTCCTGGATCTCCTCATCAAAAGAGACCCCGTCGCCTAATTCCTCCTGGATGGTTTTCATCTGCTGATGGAGGAAGTATTCGCGCTGCTGCTGATCCATATCGCTGCGCACCTTGGATTGTATGTCTTTCTGTAATTCCAGTTTTTGCAATTCCACATTCATGTATTTTAATGTGGCAAGTGCTCGGTCTTTCAAATTAGGTATCTCCAGCAGTTCCTGCTTCTCTTTTACATTGAGGTTAAGGTTAGAGGATACAAAATTGATCAGGAAAGAATTGCTTTCTATGTTCTTGATCGCAAATGAAGCTTCACTGGGGATATTCGGATTTTCACGAATGATATCGAGGGCGATGGTCTTGATCCCCTCAATTATAGCAAGAAACTCCTTTTCTTCCTGATTGGTCGGACGTTCATAGGCCTCCCGGATAGTGGCCGTCATATACGGCTTTTCAGTGAGGACCTCAGCGATCTCAAATCGCTTCTTTCCCTGGATAATTACCGTTGTATTGCCATCAGGCATTTTTAAGACGCGTAAAATACGAGCTACGGTACCCAGCGTATTTAAATCTTTAATACCCGGGTTTTCAGTTTCCTCGTCCTTTTGAGAAACCACACCAATAACCTTACTTCCTTTATTGGCATCTTTTATTAAATTAATTGAAGTATCCCTACCGGCTGTTATTGGTACCACAACCCCGGGGAAGAGTACTGTATTTCTCAAGGGTAGTATTGGCAAGGTCTCCGGCAGGCGCTCCTTATTCATCTCTTCCTCATCTTCCGGCGTGAGTAAAGGGATCAATTCAGAATCTTCATCCAATCCCTGGAGCGTCATATTGTCAAATTCGGTATTTTTTATTTCTCCCATATGCTATAAATCGGTCATTCTGTCACGAATCCTATTAAGGTAGCCACTCAAGAAGAAGTTTTCAGTAGGCTTTCCTTCCCCAAGCTACCTAAAAATAGGACATTACACGCATTTTTACCTCCCATATAAGGCAATTCCTGTGCCATGAGAAGCAAGATTTTTATTAAAAGTGTAACAATCCCTAACTTGAGTACTCATTACTTCAAACAATCAACTTTTTGAGCCTTACAAAAGATCATATTGACCCCCTGTTACAGCGGTGTATCAACGGCGATCAACA